>CAKUOS010000007.1 GCA_934670025.1 uncultured Oscillospiraceae bacterium | reverse complement strand
CGTCTCCTGGTACGACAACGAGAACTCCTACACCAGCCAGATGGTCCGCACCATCAAGTACTTCTCCGAGCTGGGCTGATCTCAGGCATAGCAAAACAGGCGCTGCATTTGCAGCGCCTGTTCTTTTTTATTTACCGGCGCGTGAGCACGCGGCCGGCCTTCTCGCCGGTCGGCACGCCGTTTAAGATCGCGGCCCTGCCGTTCACCAACACGTCATCGATCCCCTCGGAGCACTGCCGCGGGTTCTGGAACGTTGCGCGGGTATGCACGCGGTCGAGATCGAACACGCACACGTCGGCGTCCATGCCCGCCACAAGCGCGCCCTTCGTTTTGAGCTTCATGATGCGCGCGGGCCGCGCCGTGATCTTATGGATGGCCGACTCGAGCGAAAGCACGCGCGTTTCGCGCACAAAATGCTCCAGAAGCGTCGTGAAGGTCCCGTAGACGCGCGGATGGAGCAGGCCTGTGTCGGGATAGGTGCTGTCGGAGATGACGCAGCTGCACGGATCGCGCAGGATATCGCAGATATCGTCCTCATCGGCGATGCGGTCGATCATCGACACGCCGCAGTGCGCCGCCTGCAACAGATCGAACAGGCAGGTAAAGGGGTCTTTCCCCTGCTCTTCCGCAATTTCCGCGATGTTTCTGCCCTCAAGCTGCCGTAAAGCCTCTGCCGCGACGCTCGAAACGACGATATTCTCAAAGCCGACGAGCAGCGAGATATTTTCAAAGTCGCTGCCGGTCAGCATCCGCGACTTGAGCATTTCGCGGAAGGATTCGTCGGACAGGTTGCGCGTCAGCGCCTCCAGACCGCCCTGCTGGCTCTCTGGCGGCAGAACGTGTACCAGCTGGGTCGACCCCGCGGTATAGGGATAGACGTCGCAGGCGACGTCCACGCCGTCTCCGCGCGCCTCGTCCATCAGGCGCAGCATCTCGGGCGTGCAGCGCCGCCAGTTTCCCCGGCCGATGGACTTCAGATGGCTGATCTCCACCGGCGTGTGGATGGCCCTTGCAACGGCGATCATCTCTTTGAGTGCGTCAACGACGCCGCTGCCCTCCTGCCGCATATGCACCGCGACCGGAAGACCGGAGTACGCGATGGGTGCGAGCGCGTCGATCAGCTCCGCAGTCCGGTAAAAGCAATCCGGTGCGTAACCGAGGCCGAGCGAGACGCCGAGCGCGCCGTCTTCCAGCGCGCGGCCGAGCATGGCGCGATACGCGCGCTGCTGCCGTTCGTCAAGGCGCAGCGTTTCAAAGCCCGCCGCGCAGGCGCGCGTCGTGCCGCTGCCGGCGAGCATTCCGGCGTTGATGGGAAGCGGCGTGCGCTTCAGCGCGTCCAGATACGTGCCGATCGTCGAAAAATCAATATTTTCAGGCAGCCTTCCCGTCACGGGCGTGAGATACGCCTCGATCTGCGCCGCAAATTCCCCGCAGCACGGTGCGACGGACAGGCCGCAGTTGCCGTTGACGACGCTCGTCAGCCCCTGCCGCAGCTCCGCTTCGCCGAAATCCGGGCGAAACAGCGCCGCGTCCGCGTGGCGGTGGATGTCAATGAAGCCGGGCGTGACGTACTTCCCTGCCGCGTCGATGACAGTCCCGGCCGGGGCCGCAGACAGATCGCCGATCCCGGCGATGCGGCCGTTTGCAATGCCGACGTCGGCGCGGTAGGCGGGACTTCCCGTACCGTCGACAATGGTCCCGTTTTTGATCACATAATCAAGCATGGTTTTCCATTCCTTTGCGCGCAAGCAGCGCAAGACCGCTCTCCGGTCTTGCGCTGTTTGTTCCTTATTTACACGGTTTGATGTGCCAGATTTCTTCGGCGTACTGCCGAATGGTGCGGTCGGAGGAGAATTTCCCCGCCGCGGCGACGTTCATCAGGCACTTGCGGCCGAAGGCGATGCGATCGCGGTAGTCGCGGTTGGCCGTCAGACGTGCGTTCTTATAGCTGTCAAAGTCGTAGAACAGGTAATACTGATCGGGCTTGTGCCAGCTTGCGCCCTCGAGCAGGGACGTATAGAGCTCCTGCTGGGCCTCGTCGGTGGGAACGGTGCCGTCGATCAGCGTGTCGACCGCGCGGCGCAGGTTCGCGTTCGCCTCATAGAAACTGCGCGCGTTGTAGCTGTCTTTGATCGTGCCGATCTCCTCGACCGTCGCGCCGAAGATATACTCGTTTTCACGCCCGGCCTGCTCGGCGATCTCGACGTTTGCGCCGTCGAGCGTACCGAGCGTCACCGCACCGTTGAGCATGAGCTTCATGTTGCCCGTGCCGGACGCCTCGGTGCCTGCGGGCGAGATCTGCTCGGAGATGTCCGCAGCCGGGATGATATGCTCGGCGTAGGAGCAGTTATAGTTCTGCACGAAGACGACCTTCATGACGCCTTCCATGGCCGGGTCGTTGTTGACAAGGTCAGCCACGCGGTTGACATAATGAATGATCGCTTTTGCACGGCGATAGCCCGGCGCGGCCTTGGCGCCGAAGATGAACGCCGTCGGCGTAAAGTCGGTGAGGCTGCCGTCCTTGATGGACAGATACAGATCCATGATGCCCAGCGCGTTGAGCAGCTGGCGCTTATACTCATGCAGACGCTTGACCTGCACGTCGAAGATGAAGTTCGGATCGAGCGTGACGCCCTCGTGCTCGGCGATGATCTTGCAGAGCTGGCGCTTCTTTTCGAGCTTGATGGCGTTGAACTGCTTGACGGTGATCTCGTCGATGCCGTCCTTCAGGCCCGCGAGGCGGCCGAGATCCTTCAGATACCCGGCGCCGACCTTGCTGTCGAGCAGACCGCACAGCTCCGGGTTCGAAAGGCCCAGCCAGCGGCGCGGCGTGATGCCGTTGGTCTTGTTCTGGAAGCGCTCGGGATAGACGGCGTACCAGTCTTTGAACAGATCGTCCTTGAGGATCTGCGAATGGATCTCCGCCACGCCGTTGACGGCCGTGGAGACGTAGACCGACAGGTTCGCCATATGCGCCTGCCCGTCCTTGACGACATACAGCCCGGAATGCGGGTGCTCCTTCTTGAGCTTTGCGTCGATGCGGCGGATGATCTCGCAGATTTCCGGGACGACGGAGCCGAGCAGCTCCAGATCCCACTTTTCCAGCGCCTCGGACATGACGGTGTGGTTCGTGTAGGAGAAGACGCGGCGTGCCATCTCGAACGCGGCGTCAAAATCGAGCCCCTCGAGCATCAGAAGACGGATGAGCTCCGGGATGGACATGGCGGGATGCGTGTCGTTGAGCTGGACGGCGACAAACTCCGGCAGACGGTAGAAATCCGCGCCGTGCTGCTTGCGGTAGTCGCGCAGGATATCCTGTAACGACGCGCTCGAGAGCACATACTGCTGCTTGATGCGCAGGCGCTTGCCTTCCCACGTCGAGTCGTTCGGGTACAGCACGCGCGTGATGTCCTCGGCCCTGTTCTTCGTTTCGAGTGCCTTGACGTAGTCCTGCGCGTTGAAAGCGTCGAAGTTCAGCTCCTCCTCGGCCTCGCACTGCCACAGGCGCAGCGTGCCGACGGTCTTCGTCTCGTAGCCGATGACAGGCATATCATACGGCACGCAGTTGACGGTCTGGTCGGCAAATTTGACCTTGACGGTCAGCTTGTCGCGCCGGTGGCTCCACGGGTCGCCGTATTTGGTCCAGTCGTCGGCGTCCTCACGCTGGCAGCCATGGACAAACGACTGCTTGAACAGGCCGAAGCGGTACCGCAGACCGTAGCCGCTGAGCGGCAGGTCGAGCGTCGCGGCCGAATCGAGGAAGCACGCAGCCAGCCGCCCGAGGCCGCCGTTGCCGAGCGCGGCGTCCTCGATATGCTCAAGGCACGCAAGGTCGACGCCCTTTTCCGCGAACGCCCGCTTCACCTCGCGCAGAATGCCGAGGTTGAAAAGGTTGCTGTAGACCAGACGGCCGACGAGATACTCCGCGGAAAAATAGTACGCGCGGCGGTTCGCGGCCTGACGGCGCTTCGTTTTCGTCCAGTTGTCGCTGATCTCCATCATGACGACCTGGCCCAGCGCCTCATGCAGACGCTCAGGCGTCGTCTCCTGCAATGTTTCATCGTGCTGGAAGTGCAGAAGCGCCTCCGTCTGTCGGACGATCCGTTCTGAATATTCGCTCATAGATGACTCCTTCCTGGGTTTGCGGCAAAACGCCGCATTTCAAAAAGCGTCCACCCTTCCGGCCTGGAATGGGTGGACGCCAGAACGTTTTTCAAGGGTATTATACACGGTTTGCACGCTGTGTCAAACCTGCAATTTTTTCGGCCAGCGCCGCATCCGCCGCACCGGGCAGCATCCGCCAGCGCCAGTTGGACGGCAGGAGCCTGCCGGGCTCGTTCATGCGGGCCTCTTTGCCCAGCCGCAAATGATCCTGCATCTGCATGACGAAGAGCTGCGCTTTGGACTGCATACCGGCCTCGATGATGGCGTCGGGCAGGTCGTCTTCTGCGGTAATGCCGAGATATTCACGCGCATAGGCGTCAGATTCAGCGTCAAGTCCCTCGCACCACTGGATGAGCGTCTCGTTGTCATGCGTGCCGGTGTAGCAGATGCTGTTTTCATTGTAACGGTCTGGCAGATAGTTGCTCGGCTCGCGCGGATCGAACGCGAATTCCAGCACCTTCATGCCCGGGAAACCGGAATCCTTGACGAGCTGCTGCACCTCGGGCGTCAGGAAACCGAGATCCTCGGCGATGAACTCCGTATCGGGGCAGTTTTCGCGGATGGCGCGGATGAGCTTCATGCCCGGGCCTTTGACCCACTGGCCCTTGCGGGCAGTGCGGTTGGCCGCCGGGATCGACCAGTAGCTCTCGATGCCGCGGAAGTGATCGATGCGCACGACGTCGAAGTTCTCCCCTGCCGCGCGCAGGCGATCCATCCACCAGCGGAAGCCGGTCTGCTCCATATGGGCCCAATCGTAGATGGGGTTGCCCCAGTACTGGCCGTTAGCGTTGAAGCCGTCGGGCGGGCAGCCCGCGACCACGCGCGGACGGCGCGTGCGCGTGAGCTGGAAATTCTCCGGATGCGACCAGACGTCGGCCGAGTCCAGCGGCACATAGATGGGGATATCGCCGATGATCCGCACGCCGTTTTCATGCGCGTATGCGCGCAGCCGCTGCCACTGGCAGTGGAATTCATACTGCAAAAACCGGTGGAATTGCAGCTCGTCGTGCAGAAGTTCGCGGTAATGCGCCATTGCGGCGGGCTGATGCAGGCGGATATCCAGCGGCCATTCCAGCCACGGTCCGTCGCCGAAATGGGCCTTGACGGCCATAAAGAGCACATACTCGTCGAGCCACCAGCTCTGTTCGCGGACATACGGCTCGAACCCCGCGTCCGGGGCTTTGCGGAAACGGTTCCACGCCTGGTGCAGCAACCGCAGCCGCTGCGTGTACATACACGAATAATCGACCTGATCGGCGCGGCTGCCCCAGGCAACTGCGTCAAGCTCCTCCTGCGTGAGAAGCCCGGCCGCGGCAAGCTGCGCAGGATCGATAAGATACGGATTCCCGGCGAACGTCGAGAACGCCTGATACGGCGAATCGCCGTATCCGGGCGGGTTGATGGGCAGGATCTGCCAATAGGACTGCTTCGCGGCCTTCAGAAAATCGACAAAGTCGAACGCGGCCTTCCCCATGTTGCCGATGCCGTAATCGGACGGCAGCGAGGTGATGTGCATCAGGATTCCACTGCTTCTTTTCATACTATCACTCTTTAAACACGCTGATTGCGGGAGTCCGCACCCGCCGCGTGCCAGAAGCGCGCGGCGCTCAGCGAGGCTCCAATTTTCGGACGCTTTCCCGATCGAGAAGCGTAAACGGAACGGTAATATGGCGGGCAGAGCCGCCGTTTTCGACGCAGTCCGTCAGAACGACGAAGCTGCGCCGGGCCAGAAGCTCCACAGACTGCGCGACAGTCGAGAGCTTCGGCGTATAAAAGCTGCCGATCTTCAGCCCGTCGTAGCCGACGACGGAGATATCCTCCGGGACGCGCAGACCGGCGTCGGCCAGCGCGCGCATCGCGCCGATGGCGATGACGTCCGCCATTGCGAACACGGCAGTCACCTGCGGCGTGGCACGCAGGACGGCCTGCATCCCGCTGTAGCCGAATTCGTAGCTGTAGCGGCCGGTGTGGTAAAAGCGCTGCTCGTCGAATGCCAGCCCGTTGGCCTCGAACGCCTCGACACAGCCGCGGTAGCGCAGCGCCGACGTATCGGACAGCGACCGGTCGCCGCCGAGGACGGCAATGGCGCGGTGGCCGCTGCGGATCAGGTAGTCGACCGCGCTGGCCGCACCGCTGCGGTCGTCCGTCGAGACGCTGGAGAGGTTTTCAAACGGCAGATCGCTCGCGTCGTTGGTAACGAGCACGGCCGGGACCTGAATCTTGCCGAAATCCTCGACAAAGTTGCGGTTGCTGCCGCCGAGGAACATCAAGCCGGCCGGCTTGCGCTCGCGGCAGAGTCTGACGGCGCGCAGGACTTCGTTGTCGTCCTCGTCGATGAAGTCGACGATCAGCGGATGCGCGGTGCGCGAGAACAGCGATTGCAGCTGCTCGACCATGGACGCGAACATCTCGTTGGCCGTGCCCTTGACGATGATGAGCACGGTATTGGAGCGCTGCTGCTTTAAAAGCTGCGCGCTGACGTTGATCTCGAAGCCGCTCTCCTCCGCGATGGCAAGGATGGCGGTTCGGGCCTTTTCGGAAACGTTCGGCTGGTTGTTGAGCACACGCGACACCGTCCCGAGGGAGTATCCGCTCAGGCGGGCAAGATCTCTGATCGTCATATTCGGCAGCTCCTCTGCTTATTTTGTAGTCTACAGGAAACTATAATACAAAATGCAGAGAAAATCCACACGAAACTGCATTTTTTGCGCAAATTATCCCTTGACGGCGCCGGCTGCCACGCCCTTGATGATATATTTCTGGCAGCACAGGTAGAAGATGACGACCGGCACGATGGACAGCAGGATCAGCGCCATCGTCGCGCCCATATCGACCGAGCCGTAGCTGCCGCGCAGATACTGGATGTGGATGGGGATGGTACGGAACTCGTTGATGTCCAGCACGAGATACGGCAGGAGGTAATCGTTCCAGACCCACATGATCTCCAGCACGCCGACGGAGATGAAGGTCGGCTTCATCATCGGCAGAACGACCTGGAAGAACGTTTGCAGCGGCGTACAGCCGTCGATCACGGCGGCCTCTTCAATGGAGCGCGGGATGGACTTGACAAATCCCGTGAACATGAACACGGCAAGACCTGCGCCGAAGCCGAGATACACGACCGGGATGGTCCACGGTTTGTTGAGGTTCAGCGTATCAGCCGTCTTGGCCAGCGTGAACATGACCATCTGGAACGGCACGACCATCGAGAACACACACAGGTAATACACCACGCGGCAGATCGTACTGTCGACGCGGGAGATATACCACGCGGCCATGGACGTGCAGATGAGAATCAGCGCCGCGGACAGCAGCGTGATCATCAGGCTGTATTCCACGGACTTGTAGAACGGGTAATTGCCGAACGTCATGCCCTTGATGTAGTTCTCAAAGCCCATGAAGGTGTCCTTCGTCGGGAAGGCGAACGTGTCAAGGTTGATGGAGGCATTGGTCTTGAGCGAGTTGACCAGCACGATGAAGATCGGATAGAGGTATGCGATGGCAATGATCGCAAACACGACCGTCAGGATGGTATGCGAGCGGCGGTCTTTGGCGAAGCCGTTGTTTTTCATTACTGATCGACCTCCTTCTTTCTCGTGGAGATGAGCTGGGCAATGCTGATGATGGCGACCAGCACGAAGAACACGACGGCCTTGGCCTGGCCGGGTCCTTTGGAGTTGGACGTGTTGGAGTTGACAATATTGAGCGCCAGCATCTCGGTCGTCTTGATGACGTTGCCGTCGGCCAGCGTCTTAAACGGAGAGCCGCCGGTCAGCGCGAGGTTCTGGTCGTAGAGCTTGAAGCCGTTGGTCAGCGACAGGAACGTGCAGATGGTGATGGACGGCATGACGTTCGGGATCGTGATGTGCCAGAGCGTCTTCCAGCCCGAAGCGCCGTCGATCTTTGCGGCTTCGAGCATATCCTCGGGGATGGCCTGGAGACCGGCGATGTAGATGATCATCATATAGCCGATCTGCTGCCAGCACATGAGGATGATGAGGCCCCAGAAGCCGTATTTCGTCTCAAGCACGACGGCGGTATCGAAGTTGCTCAGGATACCGTCGAAGATCATCAGCCAGATATAGCCCAGCACGATGCCGCCGATGAGGTTCGGCATGAAAAAGACGGTCCGGAACAGGTTCGAGCCCTTGATGCCCTTGGTCAGAACGTACGCGACGGCAAAGGCCAGCACGTTGATGATGAGCAGGGACACAAGCGCGAACAGCGCCGTATACCAGAACGCATGGAGGAACCCCTCGTCCTGGAAAATGGTCTGGTAGTTTTTCAGGCCTACCCACGTCCATTTGCTGGTCGTCTTGAACTTGCAGAAGGACAGGAACAGACCCTTTGCGAACGGATACAGGAAGCCTACGCAGAATGCAGCGAACGTCGGCAGCAGGAACAGCCAGCCCCAGCGCTGGATCGGGCGGCGGATCAGGCTGCATGACAGAGCCGAATCGTCATGTTTTTTCTTCTTCATCATGCTTCTCCTTTATTTGTGTTTTTCTTTCCTGAAAATTTCACAGACAAGCGTCCGCTCTGCGGGCGTTTGTCTGCAAGATCCTGCAGGATGGTTTCGGTAAAAAAGGGGGCTTTGCAGCCCCCTCTTTACTTTTGGTCACGCCTTATTGCTTATGCGTTTTCCTTTGCATACTGGGTCGCCCAGCCCTGCACGAATGCAGTCTCGACAGCGGACCAGTCGCCGGTACCGGCGGTGTACTGGGTCAGAGCGTCGACCACGGCAGCACGCCAGTCGTCAACAGCGGGAGTCCAGTTGAATGCCCAGGTCACAACGTACTTGCCGTCGGCAGTGTACTTGTTGGCATCCTGGAAGAAGACGTTCTCCGGCTCCTTGGCGTCCTTGAACGGGCAGGGGCCAAACTCTTGTGCCAGCATCGTGGTGCCTTCGTCAGAGGTAACGACCCAAACGAGGAAGTCGATGGTAGCCTGGATATCTTCTTCAGAGGCTTCGTTGTTGATAGCCCAGCAGTTTTCGGTGCCAGCGCACAGACCGGCTTCTTCTTCGCCGTCAACGCCGCAGTAGATGGGGATCATGGCCAGGTCGTCGGGGTTCATGCCGAAGGTGCCGGTCAGGTTGGAGTATTCCCAGGTGCCGTTCTGATAGAACGCCGCCTTGCCCTCGCCGAATTCAGCCTCGGACTCGTCGCCGGTAGCGGTCGCCAGAGCAGCGCCGGTGGTGGCGGAATCGGTGATGTAGAGATCCCAGATGTTCTTGAAGTTTTCGAGGTAAGCGCCGGTGATGGTGGCGGGCTGAGAGGTGACATTGTCATCACGGAACTCGTAGAACAGCGGCATATTGGCCAGATGGCCGGAGAAGCGCCAGCTGGAGGAGCCGTCGAGGCCGGCGGAAGAGAATGCGTCGAAGCCGAGTTCTTCGGCACGGGCATGGATGTCGTCGGCGACAGCCTTGAGGGTGTCGAAGTTGGTGATATCGTCGAGCGTGTAGCCGGCCTTTTCAAGCAGAGCCTTGTTGACGATGATGCCGAACGCTTCGTAGCAGTAGCCGATGGACAGGGTCTCGCCGTTTTCGCCCTTGAGGTTGAAAGCGTCGGTGGTCATCTGGTCCATGATGGCCGTGCCGTCGAACGGATAGCAGTATTCGCCGTAGGAGTTGATGGCGCCCTGGTTGCCGCACTGGAAGAGGGTCGGAGCGGAGCTCTTGTCGAGCTCGGCGGCGAGGGTGGTGTCGTAGGTGCCGGAAGCAGCGGTGACGACCTTGACGGGAACGCCGGTCTGCTCGGTGTAGGAAGCGGCGAGCTTCTGCCAGGCTTCGTCAGCCTCGGGCTTGAAGTTCAGGTAGTAGACGGAGCCGGTGGCTTCGGTCGTAGCCGGAGTCTCGGTCTCAGCGGCGGGCTCTTCAGCAGCCGGGGTTTCGGTCTCGGCGGCGGGAGTTTCCGCTGCGGGGGTCTCGGTGGCGGGCTCGTTCGTGGATGCACAGGCAGCCAGACCGAGAACCATCACGAGCGCAAGCAGCATAGCGATGAGCTTTTTCATGATATTCCTCCTGTAGTTTGTTTGTTATTCTGGAAACGTTTCCATTTCCGATGACCATATTATACTACATTTTCGCGATAAGAGCAATTAAAATTTGCCTTTCGAAAAAATTCAGCGTTTTGTATGATTCCGTCCATCCCATTTTGGGCAACTTTCCATGTCCTTTCGGCGGTACTTGCCTTTTTCCCGGACAGTTTGTATAATATGAAGTATCTTTTGCTCCGGAGGACATACCATGAAGCTGTTTGATTACGAAGCGCCGTTCTGGCGGTTCATGTCGCGCGTGGCAGATCTTGTGATCGTCAACGCATACTGGCTCATCTGCTCGCTGCCGGTCGTGACGATCGGCGCGTCGACGTCGGCGCTGTACTGCGTGACGCTGCACATGGCCCGCGGCGAGGGCGGCGGTGTGACGAAGATGTTCTTTTCCGCGTTCAGACAGAATCTGCGGCAGGGACTGGCGCTGTTTTTCATTCTTCTGCTGCCCGTCGCGCTGGTCGTCTACGAGGTCTGGCTGTATGTCTCCGGTGCGGTCGGGCAGTCGCTCTGGATGAGCGTGGTGTTCTGTATGCCGGCGATCCTGATCGCGCTCATCACGGCTTATGTCTATCCCCTGCTCGCGCAGTTTGACAATTCCGTCAAAAACACGCTCAAAAACGCCTGTCTGCTGGCCGTCGGCAATCTGCCGTTCTCCATCGTGATGGCGCTTCTGAATCTTTCCGCGCCGCTGCTGTTTCTGTTTGCCACATCGTTTTTCATCCGCACGTGCGTCTTCTGGCTGCTGCTCGGCGGCGCGGTGATCGCGCTCATCAATTCGTATCTGCTGCGGCGCGTGTTCCATCGCGCCTTCGGCCTCGACTGAATTGCACGCAAAAAAACGGTACATATCCCTGGGATATGCACCGTTTTATTCTGTTACAGCTCCCGCCGCAGCGCCTCAAGCTCCTGCGCCGTCAGCGGGCGCGTCTGCCCGGCCTTCAGCTCGCCGAGCTGCAAAGGCCCCTCCTGCACGCGCCGCAGGCGCGTGACCGTGAGGCCCGCACGCGCGCAGAGCCTGCGGATCTGGCGGTTGCGCCCTTCGTGGATGGTCATGCACAGCAGCGCCGTTTCATCCTTTGTATGTACGAGCCGCACGTCGGCCGGGGACGTTCTGCGGCCGTCGATCTCGATCGGCTCGGAGAGCGAACGCTCCTTCCCCGGCGCATATGCGCCGACCCAGACGAGATACGTCTTGTCGATCTGCTTTTTGGGATGCATGAGCGCGTTTGCGAGTTCTCCGTCGTTCGTCAGCAGCAGCAGTCCCTCGGAATCGCAGTCGAGCCGCCCGACGGGATAGACCCGTCCGGGCAGCGCCGCGGCCAGCTCGGCCACGGACCGGCGGCCCTTTTCGTCGTGCATGGTCGTGACAAAGCCGCGCGGCTTATTGAGCATATAATATTGCAGCTGCGGCTCCTGCCGCGTTTTCAGGCGCACGCCGTCGAGCTCGACGACGTCCTCCTCCGCATCCGCACGGTCGCCGAGACGCGCAGTGTTGCCGTTGAGGCGCACGCGCCCGGCTTCGATCAGCACTTCGGCGCCGCGGCGGGAGACGTTCGCACAGCGGGCCAGTATTTTTTGCAGGCGTTCTTCCATTGGATCCTCCTGATCTGCGGGTATGCCGGCGTCGGCCGCGCAAGCGTGGCGAAGCCGTAGTCGAGCAGCGCCGCATGGTCGCGCCAGTCGTCCGGATCGGCGATGGTCACGGCGATGAGCCGCTCTCCGCCGCGCTCGGCCGCACTGACAAGGATGCGGCCGGCGTGCTGCGTATAGCCGGTCTTGACGCCGATGCAGCCGTCGTAGCGCCAGAGCAGTTTATTGTGATTGGTGAGCGTGCGCCCGGCGCATTCGATCGTTTTTGTGGAAACGACGGCGCGGAACGTCTCGTTTTCCAGCGCCTGCTGCGTCAGGCGCGCAAGATCGCGTGCGGTGGAGTAATTCTCGCCGCTGTCGAGCCCGTGGGGATTGGCAAAGTGCGTGTCCGCAAGGCCGAGCGTCTGCGCGCGCAGATTCATCTGATACACGAATGCCGCTTCGCCGCCCGCCACGGAAACGGCCAGCGCCAGCGCCGCGTCGTTGCCCGAATGGAGCATCATGCCGTACAGCAGCTCACGCAGCGTGAGCTGCTCCCCTTTTTTGAGGTACATACTCGACCCCTCGACGCCCACGGCGCAGTCCGGGACTGTGACGGCCCGGTCGAGGTCGGGTTGTTCGCAGACGAGCAGGCCCGTCATGATCTTCGTCGTGCTGGCGATCAGCGCGCGCCGGTCCGCGTCCTTTTCGTACAGCGCCCGGCCGGTCTTCGCATCGAGCAGCACGGCGCACTTCGCCGACAGCCGCAGCCCGGCCGCGTGCACGCTCCCGGCGCACGTAAGTGCAAAAGCGGCGGCGCAGAGTGCAGCCGCCGCCCGCAAAACAGTCTTTTTCCAAATGCTCCGCATAGCATCACCCTGCCGCAAGTTTGTGCAGCAGGCGCGGATCTTATGCCTCGGCAGCCGCCTCGGCTTCCTTCGCGGCCTTTTTTTCCGCGAAATACGCCTCGCCCTTTTCCAGAAGGTCCGGCAGAAGCTCGATCAGCCGGTCGATCGACGTGGACGCAGGCTCCGCCACCGGGAGCATCCGCACGTTTTCGCCGCGGATGACCAGAAACGCCACGGGCGTGATCTTGATGCCCGCGCCCGCACCGCCGCCGAAGGAAGGATCGCCGGCCGGGGCGTTTTTCACTGCGAAATCACTGCCGCCGCTGCCGTAGCCGATGGAGACTTTGGTCACGGGGATGATCGTCACGCCGCCGGGCGTCGTGATCGGGTCGCCGACGACGGTATTGACGTCGATCATGTCGCGGATCTTGCTCATGGTATTGGTCATCATGTCGGATAAAGGATGATTCATGTACTTGCACCGCCTTTTTTACGTTGGTTCATGATCTTTAAAAACCGGATGCCGGCGCGGAGCGCCAGCGCGAGGGAGCGCCCGATGGTGATGGTGATCGTCAGGTGCGCATCGAGCTGCATATCGGTTTCATTATAATCCAGAAACGGCTGAATGTCACGCTTTTTTATCACGAACAGCCGTTCCATCGCAGGCGTCAGCGCGCCGACCGCCGCCCAGGCTCTTCCATAGTTCATGGCGGCCTTCGCCGGGTCGTCGCCGCCGGGGATCGTCACGCGCAGCGTCAGCTCGTTCACGCGCAGCTTGCGCCGCAGGTTTCCGAGCGTATCGAACGCGAGATCCAGCAGCTCCAGCAGCCCTTCGACACCACCCGAAAGCAGCGCGGACTGCTTCTTTTCCGCAGGCGCGGCCTTTTTTGCTTCGGTCTGCTTTTGCGCCTTCGGCTGCTTTTTTGCCGCCTTCTTCGGCTTTTTCGGTTTCGCGGGAAGCAGCTGGAGCTTCACGAACCAGATCTTCGCCGCAAGGAACACGCCGTCTTTGTTATACCGCGCGTCGACGCCGGCCGGGATGCAGCCGATAAGCGCGAGCACGGCAAAAATCACAAGCAGCGTCATCCACCATGTCCACGTCATAGCGCGATCTCCTCCTGCCCGGGCAGCTGGCCGGGCGCGGCAGGCGCTTCGGCCGCTTCTTCCTTCGGCTGTTCGAGCGGCTCGAGCTGCGACGGGTCGACGCGCAGGTCGACCTTTTCGATCTCGGGCAGCTCGTCGAGCGAACTGAGGCCGAACACGCGCAGGAAATCCGCCGTCGTCTCATAGACGATTGGACGGCCGGGCACGTTCAGACGGCCGCATTCGCGGATGAGCTTTTTTGTGACGAGCGCGCTGAGGCTGTAGGCGCTGTCGACGCCGCGGATCTGCTCGACGAGTGCCTTGGTCGCGGGCTGATAGTACGCGACGACCGTGAGCGTCTCGAGCTGCGAGGGCGAGAGCTTCGGCGGCTTGCGCGTCTCGAGCGTCTTTGTGACGTACTCCGCCATCTCCGGGGATGAGCACATCTGATAGGCGTTTTCGAGCTTTACGATGCGGATGCCGCTGCGGTGATAGCTCAGCTCGTCCATCAGCGCGCGGCAGGCATCGTGGATGTCCTGCTCGTCATATTGAAGCGTCGCGCTCAGCCGCTTTGCGTCGACCGGTTCGCCGGCCGCGAAGAGCACGGCCATCAGCGCCCGCTGTAAATCGTTCTGTTCCACGTATGCCTCCTAACGAATGTCCGTCTTCACGTCGCCGTCCGGTTCGCGCAGATACGTCACAGAGATCTCACCCGCGCCGTCTTCGCCGACCTCGACCGAGCGGAGCCTGCACAGCTCCAATACGGCGAGGAATGTCGCCACGATCTCCGAGCGGCTGCGGCTGCCCTGAAAGAGCGCAAGAAAGCGCATCACACCGTGGGACAGCAGCCGTCTGATGACCTGCGCGGCCTTTTTTGTCACGGGGTACGGCTCTGCGCCGACGATACCGGCAAAGTTTGCCGCCGGCGGCGGGAGCTTCCGCGCCGAGCGGTCCTGCATGGCGGCCAGAGCCGCGGTGAGATCCGACGGATCGTGCCGGTAGCGGTAGGTCATGTCCGGCCGGTACGGCTCCGGGCCCTTGGTGAACAGGCCGAGGCCCAGCTCATTGCGCGCGCCGAGCAGCGCGGCGGCCTTCTGGATCTGCCGGTAGGCGTCCTCCCGCTGCCGCTTTTGCAGCGACTCGACGAGCTTGTCCATCTCGCTCTGCGCTTCCTCCTGCTCCGCCCGGGACAGGAGCATCCGCGTCTTGATGTACATGAGATACGACGCCATGGCGATAAATTCGCTGGCGATCTCCATATCCATGCGCTTCATCTCGTCGAGATAGGCCAGATACTGATCCAGAATTTCGGAGATCCGGATATCCTGTATTTCAATTTTATTTTTGCTCAGCAGCAGCAGGATGACGTCCAGCGGGCCGTCGAAGTCCTGCATCGTCTCGCCCTTTTCGCGGACGACGCTGCCGAGGTGATATCGCGGTTCATCCATGTGTCAAAAACTCCCGAAAGATCTTATCGCAGCGCCAGAAGCAGCCGCACCGGCCACGTCCCGCCGGCCTCCAGCAGATCGAGAAGGCCGCCGCGCATCCATTCCAGCGGCGCGTCGAGCGCGCCCGTGAGCAGCAGGAGCATCAGAAGGAGCATCCCGTAGCGCTCATAGCGCATCAGCCGGTCATACGCCCGTTCGGGCAGGAAGGCAAACAGCACCTTCGACCCGTCGAGCGGCGGGATCGGAAACACGTTGAAGACCGCAAGGCCGGCCGAGATGATCTCGACATAATAGAAAAACACGGCGCAGACATACACGGCCATGGAACCGGAAAACCAGTACCAGTAGGAAAAAACGCCGTAGAGCAGCACGGCCAGATACGCAAGCAGCACGTTGGACAGCGGCCCTGCCAGCGCGGTGAGCGCCATATCGCGCTTCGGATGCCTGAAATTGCGCATATCGACCGGCACGGGCTTCGCCCAGCCGAAGCGGAACAGCGCCATCATGAGAAGACCGCCCACATCGACATGATGCAGCGGGTTGAGCGTCAGCCGCCCGGCGCGTTTGGCCGTCGGGTCGCCGAGCAGATACGCCGCAAAGCCGTGGCACGTCTCGTGCAGCGTGATGCACAGCAGCGACGCCGCGACGAGCACCGCCGTCTGCCACACGCCGTCAAATTGAAGCTGCCTGAGCCATGAAACAAATCCATCCAAGGGGTATGATCCTCTTTCAAATACAAATTCATTTTAGTATAGCACAGTTTCCTCCGCTTGACAAGGAAGTTCTGCCGGTCAGATCTGCGCGGTCAGATCTGCGCTGGTGTTCGGAATTGACTTTTTTCCTGCCGTCTGGTATCTTAATAGTAAGAAATATGACGCCGCGCAGGAGGGTCCAGCCATGTCCGCTCGCACCAAACAGGCCATCAAGGCATCCTTTTTAAAGCTGCTCAACGAGCGGCCGCTGAGTCAGGTCACGGTCAAGGCTGTCGTCGACGACTGCGGCATCAACCGCAACACATTTTATTATCATTTCGCGGACATCCCCTCGCTGGCCACCGAGATCATCACCGAAAACGCCGACCGCATCATCCGCGAATACGCCAACCCAGATTCGCCCGAGGCGTGCCTCAAGGCCGCGGTGCAGTTCATGACGGAAAACCGCCGCGCGGTCATGCATATGTACCGCTCGATCAGCCACGACACCGTCGCGTTCTATCTGATGCAGATCTGCCGCCACACGGTCGAGGCGTATGCCAACGCGGTCTACAGCAATATCAAACTCGACGCGGAGGACCGGAATATCGTCATCCGCTTCTGGCAGTGCGAATGCTACGGGCAGATCGTCGAGTGGCTGTCAAACGATATGAAATATGATATTCAGGCGCAGTTCGACCGGCTGTGCCAGCTGTTCCGCGGGCCGCTGGAGGTCGTGCCGCCGCGGTTTATGACCGGCGTCGCGCCGTCCGCTCCGGAGCAGACGGAATAATCCGCCGGTTTTCGGAAAAACCTGTTGCCAAACGGCGTTTGCTGTGCTAGAATGCATCTGTTATCTGAAAAAAGCGAAGAACGAGCTGTCCTGCCTGTTATGGCCGGGTGCAGAGAGGGCGGAGTGCTGTGAACCGCCTCCCGGCAAGGGATCTGGGCTTTCTCTCGGGAGCTGCCGCCTGAATGAGCAGTAGGGCGCGCCGGTCTTTGCCGCCGTTACCGGGCAAAAAGCAGCGCGGAGTCTTTCCGCGAACAGCGGGTGGTACCGCGGAAGCATGGTCTTTCGTCCCCTATCGGGCGAAGGGCTTATTTTTTTGAATTTTGTATCATCACGAAAAGGAGCATTCGTTTATGAAAGAACAACTGGAAAAGATCCGTCAGGAGGCGCTCGGCGCGCTCGACGGCGTGAAGGACGCCGGTGAGCTGGATGCGCTGCGCGTGCGCTTTCTCGGTAAAAAAGGCGAGCTGACCGGCGTTCTGAAAATGATGGGCAAGATGTCGGCCGAGGAACGGCCGGTCATGGGCCAGGTTGCAAACAACGTCCGCGCCGCCATCGAGGAGAAGATCGAGACGGTCCGCGCCGACCTCAAGGAAAAGGCGATGGAAGCCCGGCTCGAAGCCGAGGCCATCGACGTGACCATCCCCGGCAGCCCCGTGCAGCTCGGGCACCGGCATCCGATGAACAAGGCGCTCGACGAGGCCAAGGACATTTTCATCTCCATGGGCTTCAAGATCCTCGACGGCCCGGAGGTCGAGCTTGCCGACTATAACTTCACCCGCCTGAATATCGCGGAAAACCATCCCTCGCGCGACCGCAGCGACACGTTCTATATCACGGACGACGAAGAGGTCCTGCTGCGCACGCAGACGAGCCCCATGCAGATCCGCGCGATGGAACAAATCGGCCAGCCGCCCATCCGCATCCTCGCGCCCGGCCGCGTGTACCGCAAGGATGAGGTCGATGCGACGCACTCGCCGATGTTCCACCAGATCGAGGGTCTGGTCATCGACAAGGGCATCACGATGGCAGACCTCAAGGGCACGCTCGAAACGCTCATCAAGGCCATGTACGGACAGGACTCCGTCGTGCGCTTCCGCCCGCACCACTTCCCGTTCACCGAGCCGAGCTGCGAGGTCGACGTGCAGTGCTTCAACTGCCGCGGCAAGGGCTGCTCGACGTGCAAGGGCGAGGGCTGGATCGAGCTGCTGGGCGCAGGTATGGTGCATCCGAAGGTGCTCGCGGGCTGCGGCATTGACCCGGAGATCTACTCCGGCTTCGCGTTCGGCATCGGCCTCGAGCGCATGGCCATGCGCCGCTTCAAGATCAGCGATATGCGCATGATCTTCGAGAACGACATCCGCTTCCTGTCTCAGTTCTAAGGAGGGCACGATATGAATATTTCGAGAAAATGGCTCCGCGAGTTCGTCGACATCTCAGCGGACGATAAGGAATACGACTCCGTCATGACCATCGCCGGTCAGAAGGTCGAGACGACCGAGCGCATGGACGCGGAGATCAAAAACGTCGTCGTCGGCAAGGTGCTGTCGATGAAAAAGCATGAAAACTCCGACCATATGTGGGTCTGTATGGTCGACTGCGGCGCAGGCGAACCGGTGCAGATCGTGACCGGCGCGCAGAACGTCCATGAGGGCGATCTCGTTCCCGTCGCGCAGCACAATTCGTACCTTCCCGGCGGCATCCACATCACGAAGGGCAAGCTCCGCGGCGTCGAGTCCTGCGGTATGCTCTGCTCGTACAAGGAACTCGGCCTGACCGAGCACGACTGCCCCGAGGCGTATGCCGACGGCATCTGGATCCTCAACGACGAGGGCTGCGAGATCGGCGAGGATATGAACGTCGTCATCGGCAACGACGATTCCATCGTCGAATTCGAGATCACGAACAACCGTCCCGACTGCTATTCGCTCATCGGTCTGGCGCGCGAAACTGCCGCGGCCTTCAACGTGCCCATGAAGCACCACGAGCCCGTCGTCAAAGGCGGCGCAGCGGGCAATCTCTGCGATCTGCTCGACGTCGACGTGCAGGCCGAGGATCTGTGCCTGCGCTACACCGCGCGCATGGTCCGCAACGTGAAGATCGCGCCGAGCCCCAAGTGGATGCGGCAGCGGCTGCGTTCGGCGGGCATCCGTCCGATCAACAATATCGTCGACATCACGAACTACGTCATGGTCGAATACGGCCAGCCGATGCACGCATTTGACTACCGCTACGTCAAGGGCGGCAAGATCGTTGTGCGCCGCGCGGGCGAGGACAAGACGCTCACCACGCTCGACGGCAATGTGCGCACTCTCCTGCCCGATATGCTCGTCATCGCCGACGAGACGAAGCCCGTGGGCCTGGCCGGTATCATGGGCGGCGAAAACAGCGAGATCGTGGACGACACGGTCGACGTCGTGTTCGAATCCGCCAACTTCCTCGGCTCCTCCATCCGCAAGACGGCGCTGGCGCTCGGCATGCGCACGGACGCCTCGGCCAAGTTTGAAAAGGACATTGACCCGATGCTGACCGTCCCGGCGGTCAACCGCGCGTGTGAGCTCGTTGAGCTGCTTGGCGCCGGCGAGGTCATGGACGGCATGATCGACGTCATCAACTATGTCCCGCAGCCCGTCACTGTCAAGCTCGAACCGGCGCGCATCAACGCCCTGCTCGGCACCGACATCCCCGAGGCCGACATGATCGAGTATCTGCGCCGCGAGGAGGTCCCCGTTCTGGACGGCATGATCCAGGTCCCGTCGTGGCGTCCGGATCTGCGCGTCATGGCCGACATCGCAGAGGAAGTCGCGCGGTTCTACGGCTACAACAACATCGAAACGACGCTCATGCGCGGTGCGACGACTATGGGCGGCTATTCCGACGAGCAGAAGCTCGAAAACGCCGCCGGCGCGGCGGCGAGAGCCATGGGCTACAGCGAGATCATCACCTATTCCTTCATCTCCCCCACCGTGTTTGACGCCATCCGCATCCCGGCTGACAGCCCGCTGCGCAAGACCGTCAAGCTCGTCAATCCGCTCGGCGAGGACACGTCCATCATGCGCACGGTCATCCTGCCGAGTATGCTGGATATCCTGTCCCGCAACTTTGCGTTCAAGAACAAGGGCGTCAAGCTCTATGAGATCGGCCGCGTCTATCTGCCGGTCGAGGGGCAGAAGCTCCCGGACGAGCCGAAGCGCATGATCTTCGGCACGTATGGCGAACATGAGAACTTCTTCACGCTCAAGGGCGAGATCGACGCGATCCTCGAGCAGCTGAACGTCCATCCCGCGACCTATATCGCCGACACGAAGAACCCCAGCTACCATCCCGGCCGCTGCGCGGACATCGTGATCGACGGCAAAAAGCTGGGCGTCATCGGCCAGATTCACCCGCTGGTGGCCGAGGGCTACGGCATCGGCGGCGAGGTGTACGCCGCGGAGCTTGACTTTACGGGCCTTCAGAGCGTGCTCGCGCCCGAGCGTGTGTTCCACAGCCTGCCGAAGTTCCCGACCGTCAGCCGCGATCTGGCGCTCGTGTGCGACGAATCGATGACCGTCGGGATGCTCGAAGCCTGCATCAAAAAGGCCGGCGGCAAGCTGCTGCGCTCGATCCGTCTGTTCGATATCTACCGCGGCCCCGGCATCGCCCCGGGCAAGAAGAGCGTCGCGTTCAGCCTGGAGCTGCGCGCGGACGACCGCACGCTCACCGACGAGGACACCACCGGCGTCACGGATGCGGTGCTCGAAAAGCTCAAAAACGATCTCGGCGTCACGCTTCGCTGAGCTTTTACAAAAAAGGACATACCCGCGGGTATGTCCTTTTTGTATGTTGAGGTCTAAATCTTGTGGTTATGGGGAAAATGTAACACAAATGAAATGTTGGACGCATTTACAAACGGCGCGCTTTATATTATGATAGTGTCACAAGCTCGAAAGAAGGAGGCTGACCGTCATGAATGACAACACCATCAAGTTTGTAGTCCCGGAGGATAGCAGTGAGGAAATGAAGACCATCCTGACCGCTGTATACGGTGCGCTGAGCGAAAAGGGATATAACCCCATCAACCAGATCGTCGGTTATCTCCTGTCTGAGGATCCCACGTACATCACGAACTATAATAACGCGCGCAGCCTGATCTGCAAGATCGACCGCGACGAGCTGCTTCAGGAGCTCGTGAAGCATTATCTGTTCTCGTAAAGGGTATCAAAGGCCCCGGCCAGATGGCCGGGGCCTTTTTATTGTACCTGTGCAATAAAAACAGACGATGGAACAAGGGCCAATCCAACCAGTCTTGCCACCAATGGTGACGCTGGGACTCAAATTCCATCGTCCAAAGAAGAACCCGCATGATACAGAGTACAATGCTTTCGGATCCAAAAGCCCTGTACACAACACCCTAAGTGATCTGCCGCAAGGCTCCCCTAAAATAGCCAGTGCTCTTTCCGAAACCGATGTGCCCGCCCAAAGCGGATCAAAAGGCCAAAGCCCCCCCGGCAACCACGTCCCAGACGCAGAAAGAAACACTAGCTATGCCCCAACTGTACCACAGTCTTCCGAATCTGTCAACCCTGGTAAAATGAAACCGCTCCTACGGCGATCAAGACCGGGGTTACCGCCGCGGCGGGATCACCGGGACCGTAGGAGCGCAAAACACAGCCTTGGACGGTGGACATCCGGGTAAAGCGCCCAAATCGGCCGATGTCTCATCAGCTGCATTTATCACCAGTGTTTTCGACGATACCGATGTGCCCGCTCGAAGCGGATCAACAGGCCAAAGCCCCCCCGGCAAACACGTCCAAGACGCCCCGTATAACACTGGCTACGATCCCACTGTAGCACAACCGGGGAAATCTGTCAATCGAGCTCTCTCCAACGTATGCGGCAAATGATCAAAAAAAGCACCCTCAATCAAGAGCCAACCTTGCCCGGAAACCGAGCCAGTAGCAGTACGTCCGAAACGCTCCTTGATAGCATATTGGGTGCCCTTATATCAACATACCACACTCTTCTGATCCTGTCAATTGTGCCAGACGCAAACCGCCCCGGCACAGCCAGACGCAAACCGCCCCGGCAGAGCGCTCTGCCGGGGCGGGATTTTCAGCTGTTGCGGAATCTTGCGAGGAAATCGCGCGTCTGCTGGCACTGCGGGTCGCCGAAGATCGCCTCCGGCGCGCCCTGCTCGAGGATGACGCCCTCGTGCATGAACACCACACGGCGGCTCACGTCGCGCGCGAACGCCATCTCGTGCGTCACGACGAGCATCGTCATGCCCTCGCGGGCCAGATCCTGCATGACGGCAAGGACCTCGCCGACCATCTCGGGGTCGAGCGCGCTCGTCGGCTCGTCGAACAGCAGGACCTCCGGATCCATGGCCAGCGCGCGGGCGATGGCCACGCGCTGCTTCTGGCCGCCCGAGATCTGGCGCGGCTTGGCATTGACATACGGCGCCATGCCGACCTTTTCGAGGTAATGCATGGCCTGTTCGCGCGCCTCGGTCTTTTTGCGGCCGAGCACCTTGATCTGGCCGACCATGCAGTTGTCGAGCACGGTCATGTTGTTGAACAGATTGAACGACTGGAAGACCATGCCGACGTGCGAACGGTATTTCGGCGCGCTGACGCTGCGGTCGGCGACGTTTTTGCCGTGATAGAGGATCTCGCCGCTCGTCGGCGTCTCCAGCAGGTTCACGCAGCGCAGAAGCGTCGATTTACCGGAACCGGACGCGCCGATGATGGAGATGACATCGCCCTTGCTGACGGTAAAATCGATGTCGCGCAGCACCTCGTGCGTGCCGAAGGACTTGCTCAGATGCCGGATCTCAAGAATGTTGTCTGCCATATCAGCGGTCCCCCCTGCTGCGTCCGAATTTGAGCTCCTGCGTTGTGCGGTCGCGGAACTCCTTGCTCTGCTCGTCGTAGTTGCTGCCGCGCTTCGGGTGCGAATACGTGCCCGCGGTCATGGTCAGCGGATCCTCCTGCACGAGCTCATAGCTGTCGGAGCCGTCCATCAGCTTTTCGACCAGCCGCAGGATCCCGGACGCGATCAGCGTCATGAGCAGATACCCGGCCATTTCGATGACAGCCGACGGGAAATACTTGTTGTTGATGCCGACGATATAGCGGTGCGTGGCAAAGAACTCCGTGAAGCTGATGATGAACATGACGGAGGTATCCTTGACGTTGATGATGTAGTTGTTGCCGATCTGCGGCAGGATATTGCGGACGGCCTGCGGCAGGATGACGCTGGTCATGGTCTGGAAATGCGTCATGCCGATGGCCTTCGCGCCCTCGGTCTGGCCGGGGTCGATGGAGATGATGCCGCCGCGGACGGACTCGGCCATATACGCGCCGGTGTTGATCGAGACGATCAGGATGGAGGCAAACCAGATGTTATCGAAGCGCAGCGCGTTGTCGGTGAAATACGGCAGCGCGTAGACGATGAACACAGCTTGCAGCACCATCGGCGTGCCGCGGAAGACCTCGACGTAGATGCGGATGAGGATGCGGACGATCTTCAGAATGACGCGCTTGAAGACCGAATCGGTCTTTGCGCAGGGAATGGTATTGAGAATGCCGCAGATGAGGCCGATGACGCAGCCGATGGCCGTCGCGGTCAGCGCAAGGATCAGCGTATTGAGCATACCGTTCAGGTACATCACGTGGTATTTATCCCACAGAATGCCGATATCCTGCATGAGTTTGGCGAGCTTGTCCACGGGAGATGGCTCCTTTCAGATTTTTGATTTGCCCGCGCCTTCGGCGCGGGCAAATGCGGTTTGTATCGATCAGACCTCGGGCTGGATGCGGATGGCTTCGTCCATGAGCTGGTTGAAGTCGTCCTCGGTCATCTGGGACAGCACGCTGTCGATGGCGTCCTTCAAAACGGTGTTGCCCTTGCGGACGGAGATGCCGATGTTGACGTTTTCGGCGCGCTCGGCCTCGGAAGCGAACTGGAAGTCGCCCGGCGTACCGGAGAAGTTGAGGATCACAAGGTTCTCATCCTGCGCGGCGGCGCCCATGGCCGTCGGCATATCGGTGCAGATGAAGTCGACCGCACCGGTCTGGAGCTGCATGATCATCGCAGGCGCCGTCTCGGCGGGAGCCAGCAGCTCGGCATTTTCGATCTGCGGCAGGCAGGAGTCATACCAGATGGTACCGGACTGCGCCGTGCACTTGCCGCCCGCGAGATCGGCAATGGAAGTCGCGCTCGCAAAGGGGCTGTCCTTGGTGGTGACGCAGACGATGGTCGCATAGTAGTACGGGCCGGCCATATCGACCTCCTGCATCCGGTCGGCCGTCATGGACTGGCCGGCGATGTTGGCGTCCATCGCACCGGACTGCACGGCCGGGCACAGGGAATCCCACGCGGAGGAGACGATCTCGAGCTGCCAGCCGTTGGCCTCGCAGATCTTCTTTGCGATCATGACGTCGTAGCCGTTGGCATAGGCCCCGGAGACGTTGGAGATGGGCACCGCGCCGTTGGAATCGTCCATCTGCGTCCAGTTGTAGGGCGCGTAGGCGCATTCCATACCGACGGTCAGGACGCCGTCTTCGACGCCGGTGGCGGCTTCTGCGGAGGGTTCGGTGGTTTCGGATGCGGGCGTTTCGGTCGCGGCAGGCGCTGCGGCGCAGGCGGCCATGCTCAGCAGCATCATGGCTGCCAGGACGAGGGCAAGGATCTTTCTCATTGTTTTTTCACCTTTCGTTTTAATTTTCTTTCCCAGACAGGCCCTACAGAAGCAACAAAAAAGTGGGTCGCTCCTGTAAAGCGATCCACGGAATGAACAGAAAACGGAAACGCCCGTCCCTGCCGCATCCATCGATAGCGCTTCACAGAGTGTTTCTCTGTGACAGTCCGGCAGATCTTATCTGCCGAGCCAACACCGCAGTCTCAGGCAGCGCCTGCGGCATTTCGGCGGTCTCCCCTTTTCCGAACGGCCACTGCCTGTGCTTGCCGCCCGGTACTTTTGAAGCCCGCGCCTCTATCTGGAATGATTGTCTGGATTATAGCGTATTTCTTTAAATTTGTAAAGCATGGAAGCTGACAGAATGTTGCATAAATTTCCGGTTTTCGATTGTGCAGGCTGCACAATTCCATGCCGTGCAGCGCCGTCAGAAATAAATTTGCTTTTGCGGGGAGTTTTTGCTATACTATAGGAAAATCATTATCGGGAGGTTCGTTTACAAGTATGGCTGACGAAAAAACGATCCTGAGCTACAAGGGTCATCCCCTCATGCGCAAGGATAATCTGGTATATTACGGCTCGATGGCCGACTCGCACATCGTGATGTTACAGATCCTCGAAACGAAAAAGGTCGGCGACAGCGACATCGCAAGCAAGGTCTCCGTGGAGCTCCAGCTCACCGACCCGGGCGTGCGCGCACATGACCGCATTGTGAAAAAGAGCGAAAAGGACGGCTTCTTCACCGCGCTGGATCTCGGCTCCGTATGGCTGAACCGCGCGCTGAAGGACGCAAGAAAAAAATAATTTTATCCGTTTAATCCGCAGGAAGCCGCACATACTATCTGTGCGACTTCTTTTTCATTTTTCCTCTGCGTCAGTTGACAAGAGCACGCACGGCTTTTCACGGGGCAAAACAACGTCTGGCGTCGTTATCCTCGTTGGTGGGCGCCAGCCCACCTGCCTCGTCTGTCTGGCCAGCCGCCGTTTATCCGCCGTGAAAAACGGACTTGCCGGCCGGTCTGGGGCGGCATATGCAAGGCAGAGGACGCAGGCTTACTGGCGTAAGTCAAGGACGATAACGCAGCAGATGGCGTTCCAGGCCGGTCCGCAAGCGCGTGTGCCCTTGTCAGCTGACGCACTTTTCTTTGCGCGGTTCATCCGCGCGGCCGCGGGGCAGATGCTCCGCGGTTATTTTTTCATCTGCGGCGCATACTAACAAAAAAGCATGGGGAGTTGATGTTTATGCGTGCCGGTTCGCAGACGCTGATCTTCGGCACAAAGCCCGTCATCGTCTCGCACGCCGCCGTCGGCGGCAAAAAGGAGGGCGAAGGGCCGCTCGGAGCGTATTTTGACTTCATCGGCAGGGATTCCAGGCTCTCGCAGAAGACGTTTGAAAAGGCGGAGAGCAAATTGCAGGAGCTTGCGCTCGACACAGCCAAGCGCAAGCTCGGCGTGAGCTATGAGGATATCGATCTGCTGTTCGCGGGCGATCTTCTGAACCAGTGCATCTCGTCGTCGTTCGCCGCGCGCGGCACGTCGATCCCGTTTCTCGGGCTTTACGGCGCGTGCTCGACGATGGCGGAGTCGCTGCTGATGGCCGCAGCGTTCGTCGACGCGGGCTTTGCGCGCACGGCGGCGGCGCTCACTTCGTCGCACTTCGCATCCGCCGAGCGGCAGTACCGCTTTCCGCTCGGCTACGGCGGCCAGCGCACGCCGACAGCGCAGTGGACCGTGACGGGCTCCGGCTGCTGCATCGTCGCGCAGGCGGGCCGCGGGCCGCGCATCGAGTGCGCCACCGTCGGCCGCATCCAGGACTTCGGCATCAGGGACGCGAACAATATGGGCGCGGCAATGGCGCCCGCGGCCATCGACACGTTACAGGCGCATTTCCGCGATCTGCGGCGCGTACCGGCGGACTACGACCTGATCGTGACCGGCGACCTCGGCCAGCTGGGAAAGACCATCGTGCTCGATCAGTTCCGCCGCGGCGGCGTCGATCTCGCCTCTGTCTACAACGACTGCGGGCTTCTGATCTTCGACACGGAAAAGCAGGACGTCCACGCGGGCGGCTCGGGCTGCGGCTGCGGCGCGAGCGTGCTGTGCGGGTATCTGCTGGACAGGCTCGAAAAGCGCGAGCTGCGCAGACTCCTGTTCTGCGCAACGGGCGCGCTGCTCTCGCCGACGTCGAGCTGGCAGGGCGAATCCATTCCCGGCGTGTGCCACGCCGTATCGATCTGTGCGGAAGGAGTGACGTGATGTGGACTATCTGAAGGCGTTCGTCGTGGGCGGCGCGATCTGCGCGGTGGGCCAGCTGCTCATCGACAAAACAAAGCTCACCCCCGCGCGCATCCTCGTGTGCTACGTGGTGCTGGGCGTGATCCTCGGCGGCGCGGGCGTATATGAAAAGCTCGTCGACTTCGCGGGCGCGGGCGCGACGGTGCCGCTGACGGGCTTCGGCTATACGCTGGCGAAGGGCGTAAAGGAGGCCGTTGCGGAACAGGGCGTCCTCGGCGCGCTGACCGGCGGGCTCAAGGCCGCGTCGGGCGGCATCACGGCGGCGGTCTTTTTTGGATTTCTGGCCGCGCTCGTGTGCAGGCCGAAGGATAAATCGTAAACTTCCGCGCAGACTATGCTTGCAGCGGCGCTGCAATTTCAAATCGCAGGAGGCTCATCATGAAAGAGCAGAAGCAGAACAAAGTACGCGAACAGATGCAGGACCAGTCCGAAAACCGCGCGCAGAACGCGCAGAACAGCGAATCTGCGCGCGGGCAGAACAAGAGCGCAAAGAACTGCAAATAACGCACGCACGGACACCGCATTCGCGGTGTCCGTGCTGTTTTTCCGTCTCTATACCTCCACGGCTTCGCCCGCGGAGAAGAAATACAGGATGGTCTGTCTGACCGGCTGGCGGAAGATGCGTCCGAGCGCCTGCGCATACGCCCGCAGCTGCGGCCGGTAGCGCGCGGCCTTTTCTTCCAGATCGCCGTCTATGTAATCCGTCTTGAAATCGACGATCACAAGACCGTCCGCCTCCTGCCAGAAGCAGTCGACCACGCCTTGCAGCATGACCTGCTCGCCCTGCGCTTCGGGCCAGTACGCGCCAGCGTCCGTGAGGACGGAGAACTTGAACTCGCGCCGCAGCGTCTGCGCCGACAGGATGCGCCGGCCGAGCGGCGAGGAGAAAAGCGTCAGGATCCGGTCGGCGCGCACAGCCTCGGCCTGCTGTTCCGTCAGGAAGTTCTCCTGCCGCAGACGGCGCAGCTCCGCCCGGATGCCGTCCGGAGCCGTACACGCTTCGTAGCGCGCAAACTGCATGAACAGGTGCGTGGCGATCCCCTTTTCGCGCCCGGTGAGCGGCCGGTCCCGCAAAAACTGCGGCGTGCGCAGCTTTTTGCAGGCGGCCGGTGCGGTCTGCTCGGCCGCTTCGTCGTCGAGCCCGCGGCCCTTGAGCTGCGTGGCGGTCAGCTTGGACGGAATGTGCGTCGCCGCCGCGTGCGGATAGGAAAACGACACGGCAAGCTCGGCCTCCCGCGCATCGAACGGCGCATCGGCGGCCGACTGCACAGGCGTCTGACAGCGCATCGCCGGCCCTTCGGCCGCGACCTCGCGCCAGGTGATGTCCCAGCGGTCTTCCCGGACGCGGCTGCATTCGCTCGGCCCGCAGACGGCAAAGAGCGCGCCGGCCTCCGTACGGCACAGAGCCGCCATCAGCAGCCACTCGTCCATACGCAGGACGGAGCCGCTCATACCCTGCGGCAGCGGATCTGACAGGCGCTGCACAAGCGTTTGCAGCCGCTTTTCATAATGCGCCGCGCAGCTGGTCATGATGAGCCGGTCCTTCGCGCGCGTCATCGCCACATACAGAACGCGCAGCTCCTCGGCGACGGTCTGCGCGCGCTTGCGGCGCATGATCGCCATGCGCGCAAGGCTCGGGTAATAGCTCCTGCTTGTAAGATCGACCACGTTGCCGCCGAGCAGCAGCTGTTCGTCGCTCAAAACGGCGTCGTAGGCGTCTTTTTGATTGATCTCAACGGACAGATCGGACAAAAACACGACCGGGAACTCCAGTCCCTTGGACTTGTGGACGCTCAGGATGCGCACGGCGTTCGCCTGTACGGACGGCTGCGGCGCGGGCAGCGTCTCGCCGCGCTGCTGCATCCCGCAAAGCGTCTGCACAAGCTCGGACAGGCTGCATCCGTCCGCCTGCGCCCGGCCTGCGGCAAAGGCGACGAGCGCCTGCAAATTCTCCGCGCGCCGCTGTCCGTCGGGCCGCGCGGCAAAGACCGTTTCCAGCCCGGACGTGCGGACGATCTGCGGCAGCAGCTCCGCCAGCGGGACATAGCGGCTGCACGCGCGCATCCGGTCGAGCCACGCGAGGAAGCTGCGCAGCTTTTCGGACGACTGCGCGCAGCGCGTGAGACAGGTGTACAGATCCGCGTCCTTTTCGGCCGCGCGCAGAAGCGCAAGCTCCTCCGGGGAAAAGGCAAACACGGGACTTGCCAGCGCGCCGGTCAGCGGGACGTCGCGGTGCGGATTGTCGATGATCTGCAAAAGCTGAAGCAGGATCTCCCCTTCCGCGCATTGCAGCAGATCTCCGCCGCCGCCCGCATCGCAGAGGATGCCGCGCGCAGCCAGCGCTGCCTGATAGGCCGCGGCGCTCTTGCCCGGACTGCGCAGCAGGATCCCGATATCCGACGGCCGCACCGGCCGCAGCGCGCCGCCGTCTGTGACCGGCGCGCCGCTTTGCAGCAGCTCCGCGATCCGCCCGGCCACAAACGCAGCCTCCGCCTCTGTCTTTCCCGCGGACGAGCGGCTGCCGGCGTCCGTTTGCAGCGACAGGCAGTGCAGCTCGACCTTCGGCCCCGGCATATCCGGGAACATCCCGGGCGCGCCCGCGCACAGCGCGTCGGCCTGCGTATAGTCGAGCTCCGCCTCCTCTTTGCGCATGACAAGCGAAAACACATCGTTGACGGCCTGTAAGATCTCCGGGCGCGAACGGAAATTCTGCGACAGCAGGAGCTTTCGCGGCGCACCGGGCGCCGCAGCTTCGCGCAGCGGATATGTCTCATATTTTTTCAGGAAGATCTCGGGATCGGCCAACCGGAAGCGGTAGATGGACTGCTTGACGTCGCCGACCATGAACAGATTCTTTCCGTCCCGGCTGACGGCGCGGAAAATGCAGTCCTGCAGGGCGTTGGAATCCTGATATTCGTCGACAAGGATCTCGCGGTAGCGTTCGGCGATCGTCTGTGCGGCGGCGCTCGGCGCACCGCTGCCGCGCACGGTCAGAAGGCACACCGCCTCATGCTCCAGATCGGAAAAATCGAGTAGCTTGCGGCGGCGTTTTTCCTCCGTATAGCGCTTATCAAACAGCCGCAGCAGCCGCAAAAGGCCGCGCAGCGCGGGAAGCGTTTTGCGAAGATCCGCCTCCACGCGCGCCTTCGGCGCATAAAAGCAGCTCTGCGCCGCCTTGACCATATCCTTTTCCATCGACCGCAGCGCGCTCACGCGCACCTTGAGGTCCGGATCGGCACACTTGCGCACGACGGCCATACGCATGAACTCCGGCGGCTGCACGCAGGCGTCCCAGTCCGTCTGCCGCCGCAGCGCGCGGATCAGCTCCAGATCGGCTTGCAGCACCGGGCGGTATTTCTGTTCGAGCGTCTCGTCGCGCAGGCACAGCTCCGCCGCCTGCTGCGCGACGGCCTCGGCGCTTTGCAGCGTCCTTTCCCGCGCGTCCATGAAGTACGCATACCACGGCGTCTTGTCGAGCGGCGCGTCATACGCCTGCACGCACCGGCGCATCCAGCCCTCCGGATCCACGCGGCAGCGCATCACATCGTAGCACGACTGCGCCAGAGCCAGCAGCCGCGCGTCGCTGCGGCCGTAGCCGAGCGTATCGACCATAGCCGCAAGGTCCGGTTCCTCCGCCAGCCGGTCGTAGAGCTCGGCGATCGTATCCTGAAGCACCTCGCCGCGCAAAATCCTCGTCTGCTGCTCGTCAGCCACGCGCAGATCCGCCGGCAGACCGGCCTCGGCCGCGTACTGCCGCAAAAGCGACTGGCAGAACGCATGGACCGTGGAGATCTGCGCCAGATACAGGTGCGTCAGCTGCCGCTGCAAGGCCGCCTTTTCCGGATGTGCGGCGATCTCCGCGGCGATGCGCCCGGCGATCTTGCCGCGCAGCTCGGCCGCGGCCGCTCTTGTATAGGTGATGATGAGAAAGTCGTCGATATCGGCCGGGTCGTCCGGATCGGTGAGATAGCCCATCAGACGGTCGACCAGAACGGTCGTTTTTCCGGAACCGGCCGCCGCGGAGACGAGCAGCGCGCCGCCGCGATCCTGCACGGCAGCCTGCTGCTGTTCGGTCAGTGTATGTTCAGCCATGCGCGCCGCTCCTTTCCAGCTCTGCCCAGAATTCCTCCGGTTTGACCGCGCGCATCCGCCGCGGCGCGACTGCGCCCGCGTCCTTGTGGCACACGGAGGCGTAGTCGCAATAGGTACACGCCGACACGTCCGGGCCGCGCTCGACGGGATCGGGCGCAACTGCGCCCGAGAAGATCGCGTCAACCATGCCGGTAACTTTTTTGTTTACATAATCCTCTAACTGCCGCATCTGACCGGCGCTCACGCGGCCGTCCTCGCCCGGCAGATACTGCGGTGCGTCCGCCGCAGGCTCCATCGCCTGCAAGATCGCCTCGTCCCGCAGCACAAGACCCTTGCGCCGCAGCTGGTTGGCGCGCAGCTGCCCGGCCTTTTCCGTGTCCTCGCCGGGATCGAGCTTCACCATGTCGAACCGGCCCGGCACATAGAGCGTGCCCGCGGGCTGCATCCTGCGCGTGTCCGCGCCGTTTTGCAGCGCGAACATATACAGGAGCATCTGCAAATTGCCGCCGTAGAGCAGCTCGGTAAAATCAAAGTCCTTGCGGCCGGTCTTGTAGTCGATGATGCGGAAATAGGTCACGCCGCCGTATTCATACACGTCCACGCGGTCGACCACGCCGGTCAGACGGCCGGTCCCGGCCTTCGCGCGGTAGGTAATAGGCGGCAGCGCGCCGCCGTCGGCAAAGCGCAGCTCCTCGGCCACGGGCTGAAACTGCGACATCCGCAGCTCCCGCGCCACATCGAGCACGACGGCGGCCGCCTCCTGCCGGTTGCGCGCGCTGAGATAGACCTCGCGGCTGCCCTGCATCGTCAGCTGCGGCAGATACGTCTGCAAATAGGCGTCCATATGGCGCCCGGCCAGCGCGAGCGTCTGCTCGTCGCTCAGGCGTGCGAAGCCGCCCTGCTGCTGCGCGTCGCGCACGGTGTGCTCAAGCACATAATGGACGAACGTGCCAAACAGCGGCGCGTCAAACGACGCCTGTTTCCACGGCTTCGCGCGCAGCCCGTATTGCAGGAAGTACGCATACCGGCAGGCGGCGAAGCGGTCGATCTTCGACGCGGACAATTGCAGCGTCTGCCCGTAGAGCGCGCGCACCGCGCCGCCGCTCATATCCGCCGGGCGGTATTCGCTGCGTACACGCAGCGTCTGTGCCTCCGCGCGGACGGCCGGCGGAAGTTCCTGCGGCAAAACGGGCTGGTGCAGCGCGGCGCAGGCCGCCGCCGCGCAGTCCGGGAAAAACGGAAGCGTCTCTGCGCGCGCCGCCTGCATCGCCGGGAACAGCGCCGCGGTGCGCGTATAGAGAAACGACGGCTGCTGTGCCGCGGTCACGAGCACCGCGCGTTCTCTTGCCGCGCAGAATGCCGCGCAGATCCAGCTCATCTCGCGCTCCATCGCCGTTTCGCCGCCCGGCGCAAGCTCCACGCCGAGCGCGCGCAGCTTCTGCCGCTCCACATCGGCCAGCAGGCCGCCCGACTCCGTAAACGACGGCAAAAGTCCCTCGTCCGCGCCGAGGACGAGCAGCGTGTGGCTCGAACGGTGGCGCAGCATGGGAAGCGTCGTGACCAGCACCGCGTCGCAGACGGCCGGGATCGTGCCGACTTTGCCGTTTGCAAGGAGCATGGAAAACAGCTGCACAAAGCTCTCCGGTTCGAGCGCCGCGTCGTGCAGCACGCGGTCGAGCTGCTCGAGCGTCTCGATCAGCGCGTCGCCGAGCTGCCCGTATTCCTGCGCGCGCTGCGCCTCCTGCTGCGTATGCAGGCGCTCCTGCTGCGCGTACAGGCGCTCTGCAAAGGCGGTATCCTCCAGGAACGATACGACCGCACGCACCTGATCGCCCACCTGCGCCGCGCCGCGCAGCCGCCGCCGCAGATCGGAGATCTGCGCGATCGCGCGTGCGCGCAGATCGTTGATTGCCGCAAGCGTCCGTTCGTCCTCAGGCGTCATCTGTTCGCCGAGGCCGCGCGGATGCATCTGCCACGTCTCCTCCCAGCGCGTGCCGCGCACGCCCCAATAGTATGCATATTGCTCCAGCGTATCACATTCCTCCGCAGAAAGCGGGGAAAAATCGGATTTCAGAAAGGAAAACAGCGGTCCCGGCTCATAGCGCAGGCTTGCCTGCATCGCGGCCAGCAGCGCCGCCGCGGGCGGCTTTTGCAGCAGCGCGCGCGTGCCCGCGTAATAGACCGGGATCCCGGCGCGCGCCAGAAGCGTTTGCAGCGGCTGCGCATACGCGGCCTCGTCGGTCAGGGCGATGGCAAAATCACGGTAGCGAAGGCCCTCTGCCGCGCCGGTGCGCACCATGCGCGCAGCGTAGGCGCACGCCGCCTGCACGGAATCGGCCTGTATGAGCGCGACGCCGTCCGGATCCTCCTGCGACGGCCGGCCGCCGAAAAACAGCCCCTCCAGCCACGCCTGCACTGCCGGCGCGCGTTCCTCCGACGCCTCCACGCGCTGCCGCCGCACCGCGATCCCCTGCCGCCGTGCCATGCCGCACAGCTCCTGCGCCGTCCGTCCGCCGGTCTGCGCGGCGGCAAAATGACTGCCGTCGGTCAGCGCTGAGACGCGCACATCGGCCGCATGCGCAAGGATCGCGCCGATCAGGCGCTTTTGCAGCGCGGTAAAGTCGGAAAAGCCGTCAAAAAAGACCGTTCGTCCGTCCAGAAACTCCGTCTCATCCAGAATATCCAGCAGACGCATCTGCCGCGTGACCGGGTCGCCGCGGCCCGTTTTGCAGACGGAAAGGTAGCTCTCGTACAAAAGCGCCAGCTCCGTGACCTTCTGTGCCAGACGGCCGGTGAGGCGTCTTGCCGCCTGATGCAGCGCATCGGGCGCGATGCAGCTCGTCAGCAGCTCCTCCATGAGCGTGCCGAGCTGCTTTAAAAAATCCGGGCGCGTCATGACCGCAGCGTAGAATTTCAGCTGCTCGCGTACCCGCTGCGCGGCAAGATAGAGCGTCAGGATGCGGCCGTTTTCGTCGAGATATTCCTCGCAGACGCCGCCGCAGACGGAAAATGCCCGCGCAGCCAGGCGCGTGAAGCTCAGAACCTCGGCATAGCGGCTGATCGTATCGCCGCCGCAGGCGCACAGCGCGCGCTCGGTCTCGTGGGAATACTGTTCCGGGACGATCAGGATCTGCCCTTCGACGCCGCGCGCCGCGTTTTCGCAGATCCGCCGCAGAACTGCGGCGCTGTTGGCCGACCGGTCCGGGCCATACAAAATTTCCAGCATATGTGCGCCTCCTTTTTCGGATATTGTATCACGGACGGCGGATAAATGAAAGAACCGCCGCAAGGTGCAAATAAAAAACGCTCTGTGCGGACTGCACAGAGCGTTTTTTGTCTTTTGAGCCGGGAAGGGATCAATAGAACTTCTTTCTGTTCTTGCGAGCAGCTTCAGACTTCTGCTTACGCTTCAGGCTGGGGCTGACGTAGTGCTCTCTCTTCTTGACCTCGGCGATGACGCCGGCCTTGGCGCAGCTGCGCTTGAACCGCTTGAGAGCATTCTCCAGGGACTCGCCTTCCTTGACGCGAACTTCAGACATTGTTTTCCCTCCCTCCGATGCAGCCGGCTAAATCCAGGCTGCTTTCAGGGCCAACATAATTGGCTTCATTATTATAGTGAACAGGCGTTGTAAAGTCAAGCATTTTTTTCGCCTGTCCGGCAAATTTCAAAAATTTTGTTTACTTTACGATCAGGTTCACGAGCTTGTTTTTGACAAGGATGACCTTGACGATGGTCTTGCCGTCGATGGCACGGGCGACCTTCTCGTTCTGCTTGGCGGTCTCGACGATGAAGTCCTGCTCGGAGTCGACGGGGACGTTGATCGTGCCCTTGAGCTTGCCGAGGACCTGGACGGCCATCTCGACGTGGGAGGCGACGGTCTTGCTCTCGTCGTATTCCGGCCAGGGCTGCTGCATGGCCATGGTGCCGGTCTTCGCGGCCTCGCCGGTCAGCTCCCACATTTCCTCGACCATATGCGGGGCGAAGGGGCTGAGCATGAGCATGAGCATCTTGAGGTCGCCCTTCGTCAGGCCGTTGGCGTAGAACTCGTTGACCATGGTCATGAGGGCGGCGATGGCGGTGTTCATCTTGAGCTCGTCGATGTCCTGCGTGACCTTGCGGATGGTCTTGTGGATGATGGCCTCGTTCTTTTCGCTGAGTGCTTCGGAGTCGGAGGCCATGTCCATGAGGTTCCAGCAGCGGTCGAGGAAGCGCTTGGAGCCCTTGACGGCCTCGTCGGACCAGGTGGCGACCTTTTCAAAGTCGCCGATGAACATGATATACAGGCGCATGGTGTCCGCGCCGTAGGCCTTGACGACATCGTCGGGGTTGACGACGTTGCCGAGGGACTTGGACATCTTGACGGCCGGGCGCAGGGCCTGATTGCCGTATTTTTCGATGAGGGCCTGCTTCTCGGCCTCAGTGGAGACGTTGCCGACGTAGTGCGGGTTCTGGCCGAGGATCATGCCGTGGCTCGTGCGCTTGGCATACGGCTCCTTGGTGTGGACGACGCCGATGTCATAGAGGAACTTGTGCCAGAAGCGGGAGTAGAGCAGGTGGAGCGTGGTATGCTCCATGCCGCCGTTGTACCAGTCGACGGGGCCCCAGTACTGCTCGGCTTCCTTGGAGACAGGCGCCTGATCGTCGTGCGGGTCCATATAGCGCAGGAAATACCAGCTGGAGCCGGCCCACTGCGGCATGGTATCGGTCTCGCGCTTGGCGGGGCCGCCGCAGCACGGGCAGGTGGTATTGACCCAGTCGGTCATCTTGGACAGGGGGCTTTCGCCGTCGTCGGTCGGCTCATAGCTCTCGACCTGCGGCAGAACGACGGGCAGCTGATCCTCGGGGACCGGCACCCAGCCGCACTTCGGGCAGGAGACCATCGGGATGGGCTCGCCCCAGTAGCGCTGGCGGGAGAAGACCCAGTCGCGCAGCTTGTAGTTGACCTTTTCGTGGCCCCAGCCCTGGTCGATGGCATACTGCTTCATGGCGGGGATGGCCTCTTTGACGGTCATGCCGTCCAGGAAGCCGGAGTTGACCATGATGCCGGTATCGTCCTTGAGGGTAAAGGCGCCCTTGGTGATGTCGCCGCCCTTGACGACCTCGACGATGGGCAGGCCGAACTTCGTGGCGAAGTCCCAGTCTCTCTGGTCGTGGCCGGGCACGCCCATGACGATGCCGGTGCCGTAGCTCATGAGGACGTAGTCGGAGACGAACATCGGCACGACCTTGCCGGTCGCGGGGTTCGTGACTTCGATGCCGTCGAGGCGCACGCCGGTCTTGTCCTTGTTGAGCTCTCCGCGCTCAAAATCGGACTTGCGGGCGGCCGCCTGCTGATATGCCTCGACGTCGGCCCAGTTTTTGATGCGGTCCTTCCACTTTGTAAGCAGCGGATGCTCGGGCGAGATGACCGTATACGTCACGCCGAAGAGCGTGTCGACGCGGGTAGTGTAGACGGTGATGTCGTCTTCGGTGTTGGTTCTGAACGTGACCTCGGTGCCGGTGGAGCGGCCGATCCAGTTGCGCTGCTGCGTCTTGACGCGCTCGATGTAGTCCAGATCCTCCAGATCGTCGATCAGGCGGTCGGCATATTTCGTGATGCGGAGCATCCACTGGCTCTTTTCCTTGCGGATGACCGGCGCGCCGCAGCGTTCGCACACACCCTCGACGACCTCTTCGTTGGCCAGCACGCACTTGCAGCTCGTGCACCAGTTGACGGGCATGGTGGTCTTATAGGCCAGACCGTGCTTGTACATTTGCAGGAAGATCCACTGCGTCCAGCGGTAGTAATCGGGGTCGGTCGTGTCGATGACGCGGTCCCAGTCGAAGCTGTAGCCGAGCATCTTGAGCTGGCGCGTGAAGTTTTCGATGTTCTTCTTCGTGACGATGGCCGGGTGGATATGGTTCTTGATGGCGAAGTTCTCCGTCGGCAGACCGAAAGCGTCAAAGCCGATGGGGTTCAGGACGTTGTAGCCCTGCATCCGCTTTTTGCGGCAGATGATATCCATCGCCGTGAACGGGCGCGGATGGCCGACGTGCAGACCCGCGGCCGAGGGATACGGGAACTCGATGAGGCCGTAGAACTTCGGCTTGTCGCTGCCGGTAACGGCGGCATAGGGCTTGGTCTGCTCCCATTTTTCCTGCCATTTCTTCTCGATGGCTGCAAAATCGTATTTCATAACAAACTCCTTTGTCTGGTGATTTTTCATGATAAAAACGCCCCTGACCGAACCGGTCAGGGGCGTAAAATACGCGGTACCACCCTGCTTCAGCTGCAAAGCGCAGCCCTCAAGCGGCCTCTAACGCGGCCATCCGTCTGTCCTTACTGCGTTTCGGGACAGCGGCTCCGGGGCGAGAGCCGTCCGTTCGATCCTCCCGGCTCGCACCAGCCGCCGGGTCTCTGAAAAAAATCGCGCGGGGCATTCCCCTTCTTTGCCTTTTACCGGGTTATTGTACTACTTTTCAGCGATTTGTCAAGCGTTTTCGCCCAGAATGGGCGCAAGATTCACCTGATGGCCGTCCTGCCAGAGGCGTTCAAGGTCGTAGAACTTTCTGGCCTCGCCGGTGAATACGTGTACGACAAGGCTGCCGAAGTCCATCAGCACCCACGTGCCGCCGCGATGGCCCTCGCGCGAGAGCATCGGCTCGCCCGCCGCGTCCATCGCCTCTTCGACCGCGTCGCAGAGCGTCTTGACGTGGGTGGAGCTGGTGGCGGTGCAGATGAGGAAATAATCGGCGAGCGTCGAGATATCCGTGATGCCGATGAGGCGGATATCCTCGCCCATTTTTGCGTCGAGCGCCTTTGCGGCCAGCGCCGCGACTTCCTTTGCAGATCTCATGGTTACAGCTTCCTTTCTATTCTTCCGTATCGGTATCGGTTTCATCGTCCGTCCAGAAATCGTCTCCCGCGAAGGGATCGTCCGGGACCGGCTCTGCCGGCTCTGCGGGTTCTGCCGGCTCTTCCGGGGCTGCCGGTTCCTCCGGAAGCTCCGGATCGGCCGGTGTCTCGGGCTGGGCCGGCTTCTGATAGGAATACGCCAGCTCGGGCGTCACAACGTCGAGCGATGCGACCGGCGCGTCGTAGGGGTTGAAGGCTTCGTTCACGATGCGCAGCAGCTTCCCCGCGTAAAGCGGATAATAGGATGCGCCGCCTATCATCGCGCCCTCGCCCTCGGCGGTATACGTCTTCATGTTGTCAAAATCGCAGGAAAGCAGCTCCTTGCCGAACCAGACCATGTTGCCGGTCGTGAGATTCGTCGTGACGTATTCGGCGAAGATATCGGCAAATTCGCCGAGCTTCGTCAGGCTGCCGACCGACAGGCACTGCTTCGCCAGCGCCTTTAAAAACTGCTGCTGCGTCTGGGTACGCTGAATATCCTGCGTGGCGTAGCCCTTGCGGAAGCGGACGAGGCCCATGGCCTGTTCGCCGTTCAGGTGCTGCTGTCCCTTTTGCAGGTGGATATAAAGATCCTGCGACGGATCTTCGTAATTCATGTCCATCGGCACGTCGAAATCGACGCCGCCGACAAGATCGACCGTCTTTTTGAACGCCTCGAGATCAACGAGCACATAACCGTCGACTGGGAAGCCGAGCAGACGCTGAAGCCGCGCACACAGCCGCTCCATGCCGTCCTTGCCGCCGCCGGCGTAGACGGAGTTGATCTTCATGAGTCCTCCGCCGCCGGTCGTGACCGGCGTATCGCGCGGGATGGACAAAAGCGCGACCGTATGATCGTTCGCGTCGAGATGCGCGATGATGATGGTATCGGTACGGGTGCCGTCGTCGTCGGTGCCGCAGATGAGGATGTTGTATACGCCGTCGCGCAGACTCCCCGGCGCTTCCATTGCGGGCTCCGGTTCCGCTTCGGGCTGCTGCGTATCGGACTGCTGCGGCGTGACATGGATGACGGACGGCTCCGCCGGTTCCGGTTCGGACGCTGCCGGTTTCTGCGCCGGTGCGGCGGCCGCAGGCCGCTCGACAGGCTTGACGAGCAGCTTCCACGCGGCAAACACGCCGCCCGACAGCGCCAGCACGACGCACAGCGCGATGAGCGCCGCCCGCGTGCCGCGCGGGCGCTTTTGCCGCGGCGCGGCATGGGCTGCGCGGCGGCGATTGCCAAACAGTTTCATTCAGAGTTCCTTTCGGGCTTGCAGGAGCCAGTCGCGCGCGCGCACCGAATCTTCGCATACGGCCGCCCGCTCTTCCTGCAAAAAGGCGATGGTCCGGTCGAGCGCGAGCAGCACGCCCGCGTCCAGATCGCGCGCCGCCGCTTCGCGGATGGCGTCCACGCCGGGATAGGTGCGGTTCGGCTCGATCATGTCGGCCAGATAGATGATCTTTTCAAGCGTCGTCATGGCGGGCTTTCCCGTCGTGTGCCACGCGATCGCAGAGACGACGGCTTCGCATTCGCCGAAGATGCGCCGCGCGGCCTCCGCGCCGGTCCTGGCGTGCAGCAGCTGCGGATTTGCGCGCTCAAAATCCGTCACAGGCAGCTGCCGGGCATCCGCCAGCCTTCGCTGTTCGTCCGCCGTGAGCGCCTTTGTGACGTCGTGGAGGATGCCCGCGCGCGCAGCCAGCTGCGCATCCGCGCCATAGGCCCGCGCCAGCCGCACGGCCGTATCGGCCACGCCCTGCGCGTGCGCGCGGCGCTTTTCCTTGTGCAGGGACAGGCTCACGCGGCGCAGATCCCCAAACGGCAGCGCGCGATAGTCGCCGCCCACACCGTAGAGGCCTTCCCGCTCGATCTTATGCAGCACGGCGGGCGCGAGCGTCTCGTCCGCGATGCCGAAGAACAGAAGTCTTCGCACCTCGGTGGACGAAAGCTCCAGGCAGTCGTTTTGCAGCAGAATGGGCTCTGTGCCGAACATCCGCCGCACAGCGTCTTTCTGCGCCGTCAGCCGCGCCGCAAGCGCGTCGTCGGGCTGCACGCGCGCCATACACACGGGCGTGGCCAGACGCGCGATCTGCGCGGGCTGATACCATTTGTCGAACGTGAGGAACATATCCGTCCCCATCAATAAAAACAGTTCATCGTCCAAATAGCGCTCACGCAGCTGCCGCAGCGTATCGACGGTGTAATCCGGACCTTCGCGCCGCAGCTCCAGGTCGCAGACCGTGAGCCCCGGCTCGTCCTGCACGGCAAGGCGCGTCAGCTCGCAGCGCGTCCAGCCGTCCGGAGAGCCGTCGGCCATCGCCTTGTGCGGCGGCGTCGCCGCAGGGATCAGAAGGATCTCGTCCAGCTGCAAAAGTGCCTTTGCCTGCACGGCCGCGCAGATATGTCCGCGGTGCGGCGGATTGAAGCTGCCGCCGTAAATGCCGATCCTCGCCATGTCCGCGCCTCCCTCCGTTTGTTTTTTATCGTTCCTGCGCTTCCTTCTGCTGCCGGCTGCGCTCGATCGAGGCGGCGACCGCCTTATCGTGGAAATACTGCTTGCGCTGCTTGCGCTGCTGCTCGGCGGCCTGCTTTCTCGCGCGAAGACCGGCCTTGACGGGGTTATAGTTGCCCGAGACCTTCTTCGCAGGCTTTTTTGCGGCGGTTTTTTTCTTTTCCTGTTCGAGCTTTTCCGACTTGCGCCAGATCACGAACTTCGTGCCGACGCACGCGATGCCCTCCGCGCCGAGCGCTGCGCAGATCTCGTCCGACGCCTCACGGGCGGTCAGCCCGGACGTCTCCAGCACGCGGCCCTTGACAAGCTCATGGCTGTCGAGGAGCGTGACCGCCTCGTCAAGAAGCGTTTCGGAAATGCCGCTCTTGCCGACGATGAGCGTCACGTCGAGTGTATTGGCCTGTGCGCGCTTTTCCGCGCGTTCCTTACTTGTCATCATGCTTCAAATTCCTCTCGATAGATCCTGCAAAATTCCTGTAATGCCCGCGCGCGGTGGGAGATAGCGTTTTTCTCCTCCGGCGCAAGCTCCGCGTATGTTTTTCCGCGCTCCGGCAGATAAAAGACCGGGTCGTAGCCGAAGCCGCCCTGCCCCTGCGGCGCAGTCAGGATGACGCCCGGGCATTCGCCGCGCGCAGCGATCTTTCGTCCGTCGGGCCAGAGGCAGGTGATGACGCAGACGAACTTCGCCGTGCGCCGCGGCTGCGGAACATCCTTCATATTTTCAAGCAGATACTCAATGCGTTCCGCGTCGGAGCTTTTATGGCCGTAGCGCGCGGAATACACGCCCGGCGCGCCGTCCAGACAGTCGACCATGAGGCCGGAATCATCGGCCAGGACAGGCAGGCCGCTGGCCTTCATGACGGCGTCGGCCTTTAAAAACGAATTTTCTTCAAATGTCGTGCCCGTCTCGTCGACGTCGATATCGAGGCCGTATTCCGACTCCAGCGCGATCTCGAAGCCGAGCTGGGAGAGAATTTCCGACAGCTCGGTGAGCTTATGCGCATTTTTGCTCGCCAGGATCACCTTCATACCAGCGCCTCCGCAAAGCTCTTTGCGTCAAAGGGCATGAGATCGTCCATCTGCTCGCCGACGCCGATGAATTTGACCGGGATCTGCAATGCCTGCGCCACGGCGATGACGATGCCGCCCTTGGCCGTGCCGTCGAGCTTGGTGAGGACGATGCCCGTCACGCCGGCGCACTGCTGGAACTGCTTCGCCTGCAAAAGGCCGTTCTGGCCGGTCGTGCCGTCGAGCACAAGAAGGACCTCCTTGCTCGCGCCGGGCAGTTCCCGGTCGAGGATGCGGGAGATCTTGTTCAGCTCGTTCATGAGGTTCTGCTTGTTGTGCAGCCTCCCCGCCGTGTCGCAGATGATGACGTCGCTGCCGCGGGCCTTGGCCGCCGTGATGGCGTCGAAGACGACGGAGGCCGGGTCCGCGCCCTCATGCTGGCGGATGATGTCGCAGTGCGCGCGCTCCGACCAGATCTCCAGCTGGTCGGCGGCCGCCGCGCGGAACGTATCGCCCGCGCACAGAAGCACCTTCTTGCCGCTCTGCTTCAGCTGGTGCGCGATCTTGCCGATGGAGGTCGTCTTGCCGACGCCGTTGACGCCGATGACAAGGATGACCGACGGCTTTGTCTCGAGCCGCAGCGTGCTGTCGCCGACATCCAGCATATCGGCCAGAACGGCGCGCAGGGCGAGCTTGGCCTCGTCGACGGTCTTGATGTGCTGCTCCTTCACGCTCCTGCGCAGCCGGTCCATGACCTCTTCGGTCGTGTCCATGCCGAGATCGGAGACGATGAGCCGCTCTTCCAGATTGTCGTAAAAGTCGTCGTCAAGCTCGCTGGCGACAAAAACGCTGCCGATGGAGCTGGCGGTCCTGCTCAGCCCCTGTTTTAGTTTTTCAAAAAATCCCATGGTTTATGTGAATCCTTTCCGGTTGATTTCCTATGCCTATGCCGTGATGCCGAGCTGCTTCGTCATCTCGTCGAGACTCAGGCGCAGGATCTTCGACACGCCCTGCTCCTGCATCGTCACGCCGTACAGAACGTCTGCGGCTTCCATCGTGCCGCGGCGGTGCGTGATGACGATGAACTGCGTATTGCCGCTGAGCGTATGCAGATACTGCGCGAAGCGCTCGACGTTGCGGTCGTCCAGCGCGGCGTCGATCTCGTCGAGCATACAGAACGGCGTGGGCCGCACCTTCAGAATGGCGAAATACAGTGCGATGGCCACGAACGCCTTCTCTCCGCCGGACAGAAGCGTGATGGTCTTGAGCTGCTTGCCGGGCGGCTGGACGCGGATCTCGATGCCGCACGTGAGCGGCTGCGACGGATCCTCGAGCACGAGCGACCCCTTGCCGCCGCCGAACATCTCTGCAAACGTTTTGCCGAAATACTCGTCGATGCGGGCAAACTCCCGCACGAAGATCCCGGTCATCTCGGTCGTGATATCGTTTACGATCGTTTCAAGCTCCTGCTTGGCGTGCTGCACGTCGTCGCGCTGCGCCGTGAGGTAATCATACCGCTCGGACACGCGCGCGTATTCGTCGATCGCGCCGAGATTCGGCGTGCCGAGCGCGCCGATCTTTCTGCGCACCTCGCCGATGCGGCGGTTGGCGGCGGGAAGACTCTCGACCGGCGCCTTTTCCGCCTCGGCGGTCGACGGCGTAAGGCCGTAATTTTCCCAGAGTTTGTCGATGATCTGCTTTTCCTCGAGTTCGCCGGTGGCCTTTTTCTGCTCCAGACGGGCCGTCTCGCGTTCGAGCTGCAAGATGGCCTGATTTTTCTCCTGCGCCTGCTTTTCGGTCTGCGCGCGCTTTGCTTCGAGCTGCGCGCGCGTGTCGACCGCGTCCTTCAGTTCCTGCCGCGCCTGCGCGAGCTGTTCGGCCAGCGCCGCGGCCGCGTCCTGCTTTTCCTTTACCTGCGCCGTCAGCGCCGCGATCTGCGCCCGCGCGGCCTCGATGAGGCCGGTCTTCTGCTGCGCGTCGCCCTGCATGGCCTGCCGGAGCGATTCGAGCTGCGCGACGGTATTTTCCGACGCCGCCCGCGCAGCCTCCGCCGCCGAGCGCTCCATCCGCGCGGCCGTCATGCGGTCCGCCGCGTCCTGCATCCGCCCGGCAAGCTGCTGCTGCCGCGCAGTCTCTTCGGCCAGCGCGCCCTCCAGCTCCGCCAGCGTCCCGGCAAGCTGCCGCATCTGCCCTTTCAGCGCCGTCAGCTTCCCCTCGTCCGCACCGGAGCGCGAAGCGATGCGCGCAAGCTCCTTTTCGATGCTGTCGAGATTTTCTTCGATGGCGGACGCCAGCACGAGCGCCTGCTTATGCTCCTCCGTGCGGCGCAGGACCTCGTCCTCCGCCTCGCGCAGCTGCGCGCGCACGGCCGTCATTTCAAATTCCGTCTTTGCCGCGGCGGACGCCGCCTCCGCAGCCTGCGTCTTCCGCGTTTCCAGCTCCGCGCCGAGCGTCCTGCGCTCTTCCGAGAGTCTGGCCAGCGTATTGGCCCTTGTCAAAACGCCTGCGCTCTTCGCAGCCGAGCCGCCGGTCATACTGCCGCCGGGGTTCATGACCTGTCCGTCGAGCGTGACGATGCGCACGCGGCTGCCGCTTGCGCGCGCCATGCGCACGGCGTTGTCGAGCGTATCGCAGATGACGGTGCGGCCGAGCGCGTTTTCCGCGACCGCGCGGTACTGCGCATCGCACACGGCAAGCTCGGACGCCACGGCGATATAGCCCGGCTGGCGGCGGCAGACGTTGTCCTGTAACGTCTGCGGTCTGATCGTGCTGAGCGGCAGGAACGTCGCCCGGCCGCCGTCGCGCCGCTTGAGCATCGAGATAGCGGCCTTGCCGTCTTCCTCGGACGAGACGACGATGTTCTGCATCGCCGCGCCGAGCGCCGTCTCGATGGCGGTGGTATAGCGGTCTTCCACGCGGATGAGCTTTGAAAGCGGCCCGTGGATGCCGCGGAGCCTTCCCGCTTCCGCGTCCTGCATGACGAGCCTGACTGCCTTGGAAAAGCCCTCGTAGTCGCGTTCGAGCTCCTGAAGCATCCGGATCTTCGCATCCAGCGTATCGAGCTGCACGCCGCAGGCGCTCACCTGCCGCTGAAGCTCCTCCGCCTTCTGCCGGCGCGTTTTCAGCCGCAGCTCATAGCCCGCGATGGTATTTTTCGCGCTCTGCGCGTCGTCCTGCGCCTGTTCAAGGCTCTTTTTGCACGCATCCTGCTGCGCCTGCACCTGCGCTTTGCGCCGAAGCGCGGCCGCACGGTCGTCTTCCAGCATGGTCTTGCGCGCAAGGACCTCCTCCATCGACGCTTCCATCGTGTCGATCTGCGCCTTTGCGGACGCCGACTGCGACTGCAAAAGCGCCTTCTGCGCCTGTACAGCGGCAAGCGCGCGCCCGGCCTGTTCGTTTTCGACGGCCAGACGCTCGTTTTCCTGCTGCGCGGCCTGCATTTTGCAGTCCAGCGCGGTAAGCTGCGCGTCCGCCTGTTCGATCTTCCGCTTCTCGTCCGCGATCTGACCGGCGATGCCGCCGCTGCGCGTCTGCTGATCCTGCAGTTCCTGCTCGATACGGGCGATGTTCTGCTCGTGATGACGGATATCGGCCTGCACGAGCGCAGCGTCGTTTTCGGTCTGGCGGCGGCTGTCCTCCAGCCGGTCGAGCTGCTCGCGCTGATGATCGAGCGCAAGCGTCTGCTGGTTATATTGCAGACTCAGCTGCTCGGAGCGGCTGTAGAGCTGCGTGAGTTCGTCGTGCGCCTGTTCGAGGATGAACGCCGCCGAGGCGTAGTCCGTCTCGGCCTTGCGGGCGCTCTCGCCGATCTTTTGCAGATTGTCGAGCCAGACGGCGACCTCGAGCCCTTTGAGCTCGTCCTTCAGCGTCAGGTATTTCTGCGCCTTTTCCGCCTGTTCGCGCAGCGGGCCGACCTGCAATTCCAGCTCGGAGATTTTATCGCCGATGCGCAGCAGATTGTCCTGCGTCCCGGCCAGACGGCGCTCCGTCTCCTCCTTGCGGTGGCGGTATTTGGAGATGCCGGCCGCTTCCTCGAAAATTTCGCGGCGGTCGGTCGATTTGAGCGCGAGGATCTCGTCGATGCGGCCCTGGCCGATGTTGGAATAGCCCTCGCGGCCAAGCCCGGTGTCCATGAACAGCTCGTTGATGTCCTTTAAGCGCGCAAGCTGCTTATTGATATAGTATTCGCTCTCACCGGAGCGGAAATAGCGGCGGGTGATCATGACCTCGGGCGTCTCGATGCGCAGACTCGCGTCGGAGTTGTCGAGCACAAGCGTGGCCTCGGCGTAGCCGACGGCAGGACGTTTGGCCGTGCCGCCGAAGATGACGTCCTCCATCTTCGCGCCGCGCAGGGCGCGGGTGCTCTGTTCGCCGAGGACCCAGCTGATGGCGTCGGAAATATTCGATTTTCCGCTGCCGTTGGGGCCGACGATGGCGGTACAGTCGCTGCCGAATTGCAGGACGGTTTTATCCGGAAAGGACTTGAAGCCCTGGATTTCGAGTGATCTCAGATACACGCGGATACCTCTCCAATTTATTCTATCATGGTATTTTACCATTTTTCCGCGTGAAATGCAATCCCGGATCTGCGGGTGCCCGCGGGCGCAAACCCCTGTAGGGGCCGATGCCCACATCGGCCCGCCCGGGAACCATCGGATTCGCCGCAGGGCTTCGCGTTTCCGACGTACATACGCGCGGTTTTACCTATTGTTTTTTCGCGCTGCGTGCGGCATAATAACAGCATCATCTATAAAAGGGAGTATGCTCTATGGAATCTGTCCGCAAATACTTCAAGGCGCTCAAATGGCGGTCGCTGCTGGCCGCGTTCTCCGCGATCCTGCTTGGTCTTCTGTTCCTGCTCACGCCCGAGACCTCGGGAACCATCATCTGCTATGTGGCCGGCGGTCTGCTCATCGCGGCGGGCGTCATCGCCGCCATCAGCTATCTGGCCTCCGGGCGGCTGTTCGGGTCGTACTCGCTGGTGTTCGGCCTCGTGCTGCTGGTATGCGGCGTGTTCTGCCTCGTGCGTCCGGAGGTCGTTCAGGGCTTTTTGAGCGTGTTTTTCGGCGTTTTTCTCGTGATCGACGGTCTTGTGACGCTACAGGATGGGCTTGACTGCGCCCGCACGAAGCAGACCGACGCATGGATTCTCCTGCTGCTCGCCGTCATCACGGTCGGGCTCGGGTGCGTACTGCTGTTCGGCCGGTTTGACTCGATGGTCGTGCTGGCCGGGATCGCGCTCATCGCCGACGGCGTGTTCGACCTCATCGCCGTGTTCGCTTTCTCGCGCCGCATCCGCGCCGCGCGGCAGAAGCTGCGCGCCTATCTCGGCGGAGACATCATCGATTCGGAAAAGGTCGACGACTGAAGAATAGCAAAATTTTTCAGGCCGCGCAAAATCTTTTTTGCGCGCATATTGACACCCGTCCCGTTGTACTGTACAATAATGAGGCAGATTTTCTGCCGCACTATTATATAGTTTGAACATGATGGAGGAACAAACATGAAAAAGATCATCGCAATGCTGCTTGCAGTTCTCATGGTCCTCGGTCTGGCCGCCTGCGCGTCCAAGCCCGCTGAGACTCCTGCTGAGACGCCTGCCGCAGAAACCCCCGCCGCCGAGACTCCCGCCGCGGAAGAACCCGCTGCCGAGACTCCCGCCGCTGAGGAGCCCGCTGCCGAAGAAAACGCCGTGAAGAACGTCGTTTACATCGTCAACGGCAACCTGGGCGACAAGTCCTTCTTTGACTCCGCACAGGCCGGTATCGACCAGCTCGTCGCCGCAGGCCGCATCACCTGCAAGACCATCGAGCTCGGCGGTCTGGACGAAGACCAGCCGAAGTGGCTGTCCACGCTGTACGACGTTTCCGAGTCCGGCGAGTATGATCTCGTCATCTGCGGCACCTATCAGATGCCCGACTACCTCAAGGAAGTCGCCACGCAGTATCCCGATCAGCTGTACCTGATCTTCGACGACAACACCTACGCCGGCAACAACTCCAACGTTGTCAACATCACCTACAAGCAGAACGACATGGGCTACCTCGTCGGTACCTACGCCGCCTGCATGACCACGGACACCAACCTCGCCAACATCAATGAAGACGCAGTCGTCGGCTTCGTCGGCGGCGTTGACTCCCCGGTCATCAACGACTTCCTGACCGGCTTCATCGAAGGCGCTCTGGCCGTCAACCCCGACATCAAGGTCGACACCCGCTACACCAACGACTACGTCGACACCGCCATTGCCAAGGAGTTCGGCTACTCCATGATCAACGACAACAAGTGCGACATCATCTGGGGCGTCGCCGGTAACGCCGGCAACGGCGCGGCTGAGGCTGCTCTTGAAACGGGCAAGGCATGGTTCATCGGCGTCGACTCCGACCAGGAGCTGACCTTCTCCTCCGATCTGGCGGCTCTGACGCTGACCTCGGGTCTGAAGAACATCGGCAACTCCATCATCTGGATCTTCGACCAGTGGGATGCCGGCAACACCTACTGGGGCACCGAAGTGCAGCTGGGTCTTGCCGAGGGCGGCGTCGGTATCGTCACCGACAAGAACTACGCCACCTACGCCTCCGACGAGACGAAGGCCACCGTTGAGGCCGCACAGGCCGGCATCATGGACGGCAGCATCAAGGTCGACACCGCGTTCGACCCCGACTTCGACGTCGTCGCGCTGCGCGACTCCGTCCGTCCGTAAGCAGATTCCATAAGGGGGCTCGTATGAGCCCCCTTTCCGGGGTTTATCCCAATACGTATGCAGGGGCCGATGCACCAGCCCGTGCCTTCCCTACCCCCTTTGTCCCTGCGGGACATTTCCCCCTGACAGGGGGAATCGGCCCCTGGGGGAAGGCTTGGGACTGCGCAAATTCTGCAATTTCCGAAGTAATAGTGAATAGCGAAAAAACGCGATTTTGCGCTTGTTCTTTATTCACTATTACTTATTTTGCTTTTCTGCGCATGACTTTTTCCAAAGAAAGAGAGGACATATTCGTATGCCAGACGAAAAAACCGGCCGTCCGGACGAGCAGTACGTCGTCCGGATGAAGGGGATCACCAAGGTGTATCCCAACGGCGTCGCGGCCAATCAGGGTGTGGATTTTAACCTCCGCAGGGGCGAGATCCACGCGCTGATGGGCGAAAACGGCGCCGGCAAATCCACGCTCATGAAGATGCTCTTCGGTCTGGAGCAGCCGACGAGCGGTGAGATCTGGGTGAATGGCGAAAAGCTCGCGCTCACCTCCCCGACCGTCGCCATCTCCCACGGCATCGGCATGGTGCACCAGCACTTCATGCTCGTGCCGAGCCTGTCGGTGGCGGAAAACATGGTGCTCGGCATGGTGCCGCGCAAGGGTATGTTCATCGACCGCGCCCGGGCCGTGGAGATCACGCGCGAATACGCCGAAAAGTACAATCTGCACGTCGAGCCCGAGGCCAAGGTCATGGACATCCCGGTCGGCATGAAGCAGAAGGTCGAGATCCTCAAGGCGCTCGTGCGCGGCGCGAAGATCCTCATCCTCGACGAGCCGACGGCCGTTCTGACCACGCAGGAGACGGTGGAGCTGTTCAAAGAGCTGCGCAATCTCAAGGAGCAGGGCTATACCATCGTCTTTATCTCCCATAAACTCAACGAGATCATGGAGATCACCGACCGGCTGACGATCATGCGCGGCGGACGCTCGATGGGCGTATACAACACGTGCGACGTGACGAAGGAGGAGATCTCGCGCCTGATGGTCGGCCGCGACGTCATCCTCAACGTGCAGAAGGATACGGCGCAGCCGGGCGATACCGTGCTGCGCGTGCGCGATCTGGAATACGTCAACGAGTGGAACAAGAAGATGCTCGACAGGATCTCCTTTGACGTGCGCAAGGGCGAGATCCTCGGCGTCGCGGGCGTCGAAGGAAACGGCCAGAAGGAGCTTGTCGATATGCTCTTCGGCTTCCTGCGTCCCGACACGGGCTCCATCGACGTAAACGGCAGCTCCATCCTCGGCCTTTCGCAGCAGAAGCTGCGCGAAAAGGGCATCGCGCTCGTCCCCGAAGACCGGATGCTCTACGGCATCGCGGCCAGCGCTTCCATCGAGGAAAACCTCATCTCCGACCGTTCGGCTGCCAAGCGCCTCAACCACGGGCCGCTTTTCAACATGAAGGCCATCCACGACGAGGCCGACCGCCTCATCGAGGATTACACCGTCCTGTGCAAGACCCGCAGACAGCAGGTCGGGATGCTCTCGGGCGGCAACATTCAGAAGGTCGTTGTCGCGCGCGAATTCTCCGGTGAGCCGGCGCTCATCCTCGCCGACCAGCCCACGCGCGGCATCGACGTCGGCGCGACGGAATTCATCCGCAAAAAGCTCGTCGAGCTGTCCCGATCCGGGATCGCGGTGCTGCTCATTTCCGCGGACCTCGCCGAGGTCATGGAGCTTTCCGACAGCCTGATCGTGATGCACGGCGGCAAGATCGCAGCCTATTTTGAAGATACCTCCACCCTCACCGACGATGTGATGGGCGAATATATGCTCGGACTCAAGGCCCAGTCCGCAGACCAGATCCGGAGGGTTTGCCATGACTAAGAAACGTCAGATCCTGTTTTCCATCATCCGCGGCGCGCTTGCGATCTTCATCGCGCTGTTCGTCGCAACGCTTCTGATCTTCGTCTCGTCCGACGGCGAGAGCTTCGCAGAAAAGCTAGCAGCCACCGGCGAAGCGCTGAAGCAGCTGCTCGTCGGCCCGCTGTTCCGTATGGGCCGCAGCGGCACAATGTTCGACTTCAAGCGTCTGACCGACATTCTGGCCTCGATGATCCCCATCATCTTTACCGGCCTTTCGGTCTGCGTCATGTTCTCGGCCAACCAGTTCAACCTCGGTTCCGAGGGCGGCATCATGCTCGGCGCGTTCACGACCGGCATGGTCGCGGTCTACGTGCCGATGGCCGCGTTCATCCACCCCGTCGCGGGTGTGCTGGCCGGCGGTCTGGCTGTGGCTGTGATGATGCTGCTGCCGGCGCTCCTCAAAACGAAGCTGAATGTGAGCGAAATGGTCTGCTCGCTGATGCTCAACTACATCGTCATGTACCTCATCAAGTACCTGATGAACACCTATCTGGCCGACAAGACCAAGGGCCAGATCCAGTCGTATGAATTCCTCGAAACGTCCAAGATCGCGCCGCTCATCGACAACGGCTCGAAGCTCTCGTGGGGCTTCGTCGTCGCCATCGTGTGCGTCGTGCTCATCGGCCTGTTCATGTACCGCACGCGCTGGGGCTATACGATCCGCATGATCGGCATCAATCAGGCGTTTGCGAAGTATTCCGGCATGAAGGTCGGCACGGTCATCGTCCTGTCGCAGGTGCTCGGCGGCTTCCTCGCCGGTATCGGCGGCGGCATCGAGATGCTCGGCCGCTACCCGACGTTCTCGTGGAGCTCGCTGCCCGGCTACGGCTGGACGGGCATCACGATCGCCATTCTCGCGGGCAACAACCCGTGGTTCGTGCCGTTCGCGTCGTTCTTTATGGCGTATCTCACCAAGGGCTGCGAGCTGATGGCCACGTATGCGAACGTGCCGTCGCAGCTGATCGATATCATCCAGGGCGTCATCTTCCTGTTCTTCGCGGCGGAGCAGTTTTTGTCGAAATACCGGCAGAAGCTGGTCGTGCGCTCGGCGCAGGAGGAGCTTGCCGCCAAGGCTGCGCGCGAAGCGCAGGAAGGAGGTGCGGAACGTGCTTAATTTCCTGAAAATGCTGCTGACTCCGGAGTTTTTCTTCTCCATTCTCCGCATCTCCGCGCCCATTCTGTTCGCCACGCTGGCGGCCATCGTCGTGGAAAAGGCCGGCTTCTGCAACATCGGCCTTGAGGGTCTGATGATGTTCTCCGCGCTGACCGGCTCGCTCGTGTCGTATTACGCGCACAGCTGGGTCTGGGGTCTGCTGGCCGCGCTGGCCATCGGCGTTCTCATGAGCCTGATGATGGGCTTCTTCGCCTTCCAGCTCAAGACCGATATCACGCTCGTCGGCATTGCGATCAACATGATGGGCTCGGGCGGCACGCTGTTTTTGTGCAAGGTCATCACAAATCTGACCGAGGGCTCGGCCATGGCCTCGTCCACGGGCCTGATCAACTCGAATCTTCTCATCCCGAACATCACCATTCCGCTGATCGATAAGATCCCGTTCCTCGGCGCAGTCCTTTCGGGGCACAATCTGCTGACGTATCTCGCGTTTATCTGCTGCGCGCTGACGAGCGTGCTGCTCTATAAGACGAGCCTCGGCCTCAACATCCGCGCCGTCGGCGAAAATCCGAACGCGGCAAGCTCCGTCGGCGTGTCGGTGCTGAAGATCAAGTACGTCGCCATCGGCTTCTCGGGCCTCATGTGCGGCTTCGGCGGCGCGTTCATGTCGATGTACTACGCGGCGGGCTGGTCTTTAGACATGGTCGCGGGCCGCGGCTTCATCGCGCTGGCCGCGCAGGCCATGGGCGGCGGCGAATGCCTGGGCGGTATGCTGTCCTCGCTCGTTTTCGGCTTCGCGCAGGCGCTGGGCATCAAGTTCTCGGCCGTCGGCCTCGACTCGAACCTCGCCTCCCCGATCCCCTACGCCGTGACGATCATCGGCCTTGTCATCTTCTCACTCGTGCGGCGCAGCCGCGCAAAGAAGGCCCATACCGCCGCGGCCGCAAAATAAGGAGGCTCCCATGTCCGAACTGAAAAAGATCCCCGTCATTCTCGACGGCGACCCCGGCCACGACGACGCCATCGCGTGGGTCCTGGCCCGCGCAAGCCGCCGGTTCGACATCCTCGCCGTAACGTCCAGCTGCGGCAACCAGACCATTGAAAAAACCACATACAATGCGCTGCGCATCTGCACGCTCATCGGGCTGCACGCGCCCGTCGGCAAGGGCTGCGCGCATCCGCTTCTGAACGACGTGATGAACGCGCCGTCGGTCCACGGCGAGTCCGGGCTCGACGGCCCGGCGCTGCCGGAGCCCGCGTTCGCGCCTTCGCCGCTGCGCGCGCCCGAGCTGATGGCGCAGGTGCTGCGCGAATCGCCCGTGCCCGTCACCATCGTCTCGACCGGCCCGCAGACGAACGTCGCGGCGCTGCTGCTGGCGCATCCGGAGCTGAAGCCGAAGATCGCGCGCATTTCGCTCATGGGCGGCGGCATCTCGACCGGCAACTGGACGCCGGCCGCGGAATTCAACATCCTCGTCGACCCGGAGGCCGCAAAGATCGTCTTCGAGTCGGGTGTGCCGGTCACGATGGCCGGTCTTGACGTGACGGAAAAGGCGCTCATCATGCCAGAGGACTTCGAGCGTGTGCGCGCGCTGGGAAATCCGGTCAGCGACATCGTCGCCGCATGGCTGGAGTTCTTCTACAAATTCCACCGCTCCATCGGCTACGCGGGCGCGCCCATGCACGACCCGTGCGCCGTCATGGCGCTCATCCACCCGGAGATCTTCACGATCAGGCCCATGTATGTGCAGGTGGAGACGACGGGCGAATACTGCCGCGGCGCGACGATCGGCGATCTGCTGGGCTTCTCGGGCCACGCGGCGAACGCCGATGTGCTGCTGGACGTCGACCGCGCCAGATTCGCCGATCTTCTGGTCGACGCGATCAAATTCTATGGGGAGGAACACGCAGATGCATAAACTGCCTGTCTGGATTGACTGCGACACCGGTGTCGACGACGCGATTGCCATCATGCTGGCGCACGCGCTGCCCGAATTGCAGCTCGTGGGTCTGTCCGCCGTCGCGGGCAACAGTCCCCTGTCCAACACCTTCCCGAACACACGGCGCATCGTCCACCTGATCGGTGCAGAATATCCCGTGTATCCGGGCGCGGAAAAGCCGCTCGTGCGCGAATTGCAGATCGCGGGCGCATTCCACGGCAAAAACGGCCTCGGCGACGTCGAGTTGCCGCTGCCCGATACCGCGCCCGAGACCACGCCCGCGTGGGACGCGCTGTATGAAGCGGCGAAGCGGATGCCGGGCGAGCTGCGCCTCGTGGCGACCGGGCCTCTGACCAACGTCGCCATCGCGCTGAGCAGCTATCCGGACCTCGCTTCCCTGCTGCACTCGATCTCGCTCATGGGCGGTGCCGCCGTCGGCGGCAATGTGACGCCCGCGGCCGAGTTCAACATCTACGACGATCCGGAGGCCGCGCAGATCGTGTTCAAATCGGGCGCAAAGCTCGTCATGTGCGGACTGGACGTGACGATGCAGGCAGAGCTTCGTCCCGAGGACTGGGACGAGATGGCCGCGTTCGGCAACCGGTGCGGCAAGGTCGCGCGCGACATCCTGCAATGCTCGTGGCGCACGATCCGCACCATCGGCCTGACCGGCGTTGCGCAGCACGACTCGTGCCCGGTGATGTATCTGGCACATCCGGAGCTGTTTGCCGGTGAGATGGCGGGCGTCTACATCGAGACGCAGGGCGTCATCACGCGCGGCAAGACCGTCACCGACCTGCACAGCGACAAAAAATTTGACAAGAAGAACGCGCTGGTGCTGCTGAAGCTCGACCGCGAAGCGTTTATGAAGATCCTCAAGGATCGGATCCGGACGCTGCCGTAAGCGCGTCGGAAACGACCTTGCCGAAACGAATCATCGCAAGCGATGCTTCTTATTCTCTAAGCTCGTTTCCTCCTTTCCAAACCGCAAACCAAGTTTGCGGTTTGGTTTTTTCTCTCTGTAGGGGCCAACGACTCTGTCGGCCCATCTCCGCGCCCGCAGGCGCACACTGCAAGTTTCCTTCGCGCCGACACCGCCGTCACCAACAGGCGCGGGCTCTTTCGGCAGTCAGTCACAGATAGGCACCCGGTGCGTTCTGTTTTTGCGTGTCGTATTTCAGGGTAGATACGTGACGGCGGTTTTTGAGTAAAAGCACTCTTTTCTCCCCTATCTTTTCTCTTGCGAGAGAAAAGATAGGGCCGTCGGAGACACGTCAGAAACGCAAACCAAGTTTGCGGTTTGGTTTTTTCTCTCTGTAGGGCCGACGACTCTGTCAGCCCGGCAGAATGCACGTCCGAAACGCGGAACTCTTCGGCGGATTCGATAGTTCCCCACGGGCCGATGTGGGCATCGGCCCCTACGGCTTCCCAGAAGGTTTTGCGCAGTCTAAAGCCTCCCCTTTTTAAGGGGAGGTGCCGAGCAAAGCGAGGCGGAGAGGTCGGGCCGGCAGAGCCGCCGGCCCCTACAAGTGCCCATTTCGGCAAGGTAGCGCGACGCAGCTCGGGTTTTCTTGCTTCTGCGGATGATTTATGATAGAATGTAAAAAATATCGCCTTATGCAAAAGGAGACTCGTCATGACTACACTGCACGGCTTCACAGCCACGCGCACGCGCGCCATCGCCGAGACGGGCGCGACGCTGCATGAATATATCCACGAATCCTCCGGTGCGCGCCTCTGCTGGCTCGAGCGCGCGGACGAAAACAAGACCTTCTGCGCCGCTTTCCGGACGCTGCCGTCCGACGACACCGGCGTTTTTCACATTCTGGAGCATTCCGTTTTGTGCGGTTCGCACAGCTACCCCGTCAAAGAGCCGTTCGTCGAGCTGATGAAGGGCTCGATGAACACGTTCCTCAACGCCATCACGTTCCCGGACAAGACGTGCTACCCCGTTTCAAGCCGCAACAACGAGGATTTTTTCAACCTCATGCGGGTCTATCTCGACGCGGTGTTCTTCCCGCGGATCTACGAAAAGGAAGAGATCTTCCGGCAGGAGGGCTGGCATTATGAACTGACGGACGGCGTTCTGACGTGCAACGGCGTCGTGCTGAACGAAATGAAGGGCGCGTTCGCGGAGCCTGATGAGCTGATCGCCAACGCGCTCACGCGCGCGCTGTTCCCCGACACGCCGTACCGGTTCGTCTCGGGCGGCGACCCCGACGCGATCGTCTCGCTCAGCTATGCGGACTTCCTTGCCGCGCACCGGCGGTTCTATCATCCGTCGAACTGCTATCTGCTGCTCGACGGACAGCTCGATCTTGACCGCGCGCTGGCGCTTCTGGACGAATATCTGGCGCAGTTTTCCGCCATCGACCCCGATACGGCCATCCCCTTCCAGCCGCCTGTTCACCCGGAGCCTGTGCGCTGCGCGTACCAGCTCCCCGCCGGTGAGGACGCCGCGGTGCGGATGAAGCTCGGCCTCGGCTATGTGATCGGCAGCTGTCAGGACGTGACCGCCATTCTCGCTGCGCAGATCCTGAGCGACGTGCTGTGCGGCAGCAACCACGCGCCGCTGTGCCGCGCGATTTTGGAGGGCGGTCTGGCCGAGGATGTGATCCTGTCGTGCGGCGACGATACGCTCCAGCCGTGGCTGCTGCTGCAAATTCAGAATTTCCGAGAGGAAGACCTCCCGGCCATCCGCGAAACCATCCGCAGCACGCTCACGTCGCTCTGCGGTGGCGGTCTGGATCATACGCAGCTCGAGGCATCGCTCGTCAGTCTGGAATTCCGTCTGCGCGAGCGCGATTTCGGCACGATGCCGCGCGGACTCGCATTCACGTTTGACATTCTTTCGAGCTGGCTGTACGACGCGGATCCCGCCGCGCGGCTCTCGTTCGGCCCGGTGTTCGCGCAGCTGCACGAAATGATCGCGCAGGGCGGCTTTGAACGGCTGCTGCGGCAGATGATGCTGGAAAATCCGCATATGGCCGAGGTCCTGCTCGTGCCGTCCGAAACCTACGACGCCGAACGGCAGGCGCGGCTGCAAGAGAAGATGGCCGCGCAGCTTGCGGCCATGCCGCAGGCGCGGCAGGACGAGATCGTCCGCGCGCAGCAGGCGCTGCTTGCCATGCAGCAGACGCCCGACAGCGAACAGGCGCTCGCCACCATCCCGCACATCGCGCTGAGCGATATCCCGCGCGAGCCCACGGTCATTGCGTCGGAGCTGCTGGAAGACAACACGCTTTTGTACCATGCGATCCGGACGGACGGCATTGTCTACCCCGTGTTTTACTTTGACGTCTGCGACCTGACGGCGCAGGAGCTGCCGTATGCGTCGCTCCTGTCGGCCGTTCTGGCGCAGCTGCCCACCGAACGCTGCGGCGCAGCGGAGCTGCAAAAGCAGCTGCGTCTGCAAATGGGCAGCTTCTCGGTGAGCCTCGCGCCGTGCGCGCACTACGGCTCCGCGCAGGACTACCGGCTGCTTGCCGCCGTCTCGTGCAGCGTGCTGGAGGAAAATCTGCCGCGCGCCGTCGATCTGGCCGCGCAGATCCTGACGCAGACGCAGTTCACCGACCGCGGCAAGCTCCTCGAGCTTGTGCGGCAGCTGCGTGAGGGTGCGCAGCAGCAGATCGTCTCAAACGGCTCCGCGGCGGCGATGCAGCGCGCGGCGGCCGTGCTCAGCGCATCGAACGCCTGCGCCGAGCGGCTCGGCGGCGTGAGCTACTACCGCTGGCTGCGGGAGCTGGAGCAGGATTTCGACGCCTGTGCGGACGAACTTTCCGGGACGCTGCGGACGCTTGCCGCGCGGCTGTTCACCCGCGCGCGGCTGTTCGTGTCCGTGACCGGCGGCAGCCGGGAAACGGCGCGCGAGGTACTGCGCGGCATTGAGGCTGCGCTTCCCGCCGGCTGCGCGCCCGGCCCGGCGCAGACCGTTCCGCGCCTCACGACGCGGCGCAGCGGCATCGTCATCCCGTCGGAGGTCGCGTTCGCGGGCGTCTGCGGCGATCTGCATACGGCCGGGAGCGGCTACTGCGGGCAGATGCGCATCGCGTGCCACGCGGCCTCGCTCGAACACCTGTGGAACACGGTGCGCGTGCAGGGCGGCGCATACGGCACCGGCATCACCGTGCGCGACACAGGCCTTCTCACCGCCTATTCCTACCGCGATCCGGACAGCGCGCGCGCCTGCCGCGCCATCGCCGCGACCGGCGCGTATCTGCGCGAATTCGCCGCATCCGGTGCGCCGGCCGACACGTACATCATCGGCGCCGTCAGCGACGCCGAGCCGCTGCTCTCCGCGCGGCTTCAGGGCGCAGTCGCCGATCTGCGGCACTTCAAGGGCCTCGATCTTTCCGCGCGGCGGAAGCTGCGCGCCGAGATGCTGGACACGGACGCCGCGGCCATCGGCGCGTGCGCCGCGCACATGGACGCCGCTCTTGCAGACGGCGCGGTATGCGTGCTCGGCCCGCGTGCGCAGCTTGCGGCGTGCGGGGATCTGACGATCGAAGAACTCTGATATTTTTCAAAAATATTTGAAAAAAGGACTTGCATTTTTCCCCCGACCATGCTACTATAGTGGGGCGCTGATGAAGCGTGGTATGCGCCGGTAGCTCAGTTGGATAGAGTGACTGGCTACGAACCAGTAGGTCGGGGGTTCGAGTCCCT
>CAKUOS010000006.1 GCA_934670025.1 uncultured Oscillospiraceae bacterium | reverse complement strand
ACGGACATGGAAGCCCAAGGAGTGAGTGGTCAGCCAGTTGCTCCCCTTATTGTAGCTTAGGCAAGAGACGGAAAGAAGCCCAGCCGGATGCTGGGCTTCCAACCAAGACTTATTGTAATAGGGGGTGATAAAAGTTGAAAAGCTCCGCCAAAAGCATAAATCTGACCTCGCTCGATGATCTGTTCTCCACGGAGGAAAGCCGCGCGGAAGAATCCTGCGAAAAAGTTGTGCGGATTCCGCTCTCGGAGCTGCATCCTTTCCCGAACCACCCGTTTCATGTGCGCGACGATGAAGCCATGCAGAACACTGTGGACAGTATCAGGGAATATGGCGTTCTGACGCCCGGCATCGTCCGTCCGTGCGAGGATGGCGGCTATGAAATTGTCGCAGGACACCGCCGCAAGCACGGCAGCGAGCTTGCAGGACTCTCAGATATGCCGTGCATCGTCCGGGAAATGGATGACGATATCCGAACTGGTACAGCACGTATGTGGATTACACCATTGATAATGGCCTGATTGAAAGCGCCTACGGCAATTATACGGCTGCGCAGATGAACAGCGCTGTCACGCGCGCGGAGTTTGTACATATCTTCCACGCGGCGACGGACGACCTGCGTGAGATGAACACGGTTGCAGACAACGCCATCCCCGATGTGAAGACCGGCGATGCATTTGCAGCGGAAATCTATGATTTCTACCGCGCAGGCATCCTGACCGGCTCCGATGTGAACGGAACGTTCCATCCGACCGATTCCATCAAGCGCAGCGAAGTCGCAACGATTCTCATCCGTATGTACGATAGCAGCGTCAGAAGAAGCATAACCCTTAGATAACCAAAAGTGCCCGCCGGGAAACCCGGCGGGCACATCATTTTTATGCGGCGCATCAGACTGCTGGATATCCGTCGATCCTCTTAAAGACATTTTGCCTCAGCTTTTCAAATTCGTCTATTAGCGAGACATATTGGGACTGTATCAGACCCTCCAACTTATCCATATCCTCGGTTTGTTCTGAACTGTTTGCCCTGCTTTGCTTCAACTTGTCCAGCAGATGCAGAAGGGCTGTTATGCATACAAGTGCTTTGGCAAGATTGGCTTTTATTTCCTTCTTATCGTCGGATAGTTTATTTTTTACAGTGGTAATGGCGGTGCGTAGTTTTTCAATGCCATTCGTTTCAATCACTGTTTCTGAGCGCAGCCTCTTATCTTGAATTAAACGTATTATCTCCCCAATTTCGTTTGAAATAACTTTCGGATCGTTGCTATATAAAAGGCTTGAGAGATTTGTCACGATCCCTTCCTGTTCTGCCTCGGTATCGAGCTTTGCCTTGAGAAAACATCCAAATTGCTCTTTTATCTGAACTCGGAACGCCGAAATTACGACCTCAACATTGCTGAATGGGTATTTGCTGTGTAGCTGCTTGACAATGAGCAATACTTCGCAGATATTGATTTTCAAAAACCGGCTGGCCTCCAATGCTCGTAAGGTCATTGTGACATGAAGTGTTGTTTGACCCTGATCAAAGCCGGCCTGAATCGACAGCAGCGACGGTAATAACGCATCAGGGGCAGTTTCAGAAATATCTTTAGTATTGACTGTCACCAGGACGGCCCGGCTGGTGGTTCGTTTATCTCCGATTTCATGAATTAAATAATCGATTCCGGACTGATATGGAGGTCTGGAAAAATACATACCGTGATTAAAATATAGAACGTTTTTATCGACCCGAGGGGCTTCCCACATTTCTGCCAGCTCGCTGTAGGAGTACGCGCGATCTAGCGTTTCAAGTTCTTCTTGATTGCCAAAATTATTCTCCACATCCGTACAGAAGTCATCATAGCTTGATTTGATATGCAGATGAACGTGATACAATTTCGATTCAGCTTGAATCTTTTTAACGAGTTCGTCGTATATCTTTGAAAAGGTTTTTCCGTAAAAGAAGTTGCCCGTCTCCGAGATATGTATGGGAATTTTGTCAAAACCATCGTTTCCTGAAATCGTTGCCCAATCCGCATGATACTGAAAGTTGAATGCGGATACAGGGAGCCCAGCATTACAGCAGATTAAATTGAACTGGGAATTCACATTGGGGAAGTCTCTCACATAAACCGCCCCGACGCCAATGATCGGGCATCCTACAGTTCCCACCCGAACCAGATACTGTCCATGAGTGTGTCCATGAAAGACCGCCCGGATTGAATATTCGTCAATTAGCTTGATAAGCCGAGGCACTTGACGAACACAGGATTGATCGTGTTCATCCATGCTCATCAGAGTATGATGCAATATGAAATACTTGGTGGAGTCTGGACTTAGTGCGCGCAGGATCTTCTCCAGATAGTCATAATCAATTTCACCATGACTATAGTCCGCCGGGGGGCAGGAATTGATAAAAATCAAATCCACATTTTCGGAGTCAAGGTGGATGCTGTAGGTTTTATCAATATCTTTGCCAATCATCGCTTGAGAGAATCGATTCATTGCATCCATGTGCGTAGTATCATGGTTACCGACACACAGCCCTATTTTGAGATCGTATGTTTTTTGCAGCGGATGGATGATCTCTGCCCCAATGGCCTCCATTGCATCTTGATAACGAGCTGTTATCTCGTCTTCTGTTAATGCCCGCGTAGAGACGCCATACGAAATCTGTTTGCTGTCGATATAGTCGCCGCAAGCACAGAAGACGACCTCCGAACCGTCCGGAATTTCAGACTGGATTCGTTTTGCCATCCTTTTTAGTATTTCTTTTTCGGATCCTGCAGCATGGCAGGCTCCTCCAAAATGGAAATCAGCCATCTGCACAATATAAAACATTACCCCGCCCCCTTAATTTAAAAATATTTGTCAGCTATTTGTTATAGCGTATCAGATTCACGGGAAAAGCGCAATGACAAAATTACAATTATCTGGTGTGCAAATGTAGTATCATCCGTCGTTGTCAAAGTGAAAAAGTAGCGCCTTCCCACACGCTTGACAGATTTTCGTTTCTGCGGTAAACTGAAACTGCAAAGATATATGCAGCTGCGACAGGCAATTTGCTTGACAGGCAGCTGCATTTTTATTTTGATCAGGATTGGATGGATGCGATAAGATACTCGAAAGACGCGCAGGAACAGATGCACACGGATTGAAAAGCATTTTGGAGGTAGCATTTGAGCAGGCGGAAGAGGCTGGTCAACCACAGCGGCATCCCGCAGCATGCGCTTGAGAACATCGCCTGAATACACACAAAAGGACGGCATGAGCCGTCCTTTTTGCTATGGGAACACTATAGATTACTGCCGAATCAGAAAAGCAAAATCGCAATCCAGCGTTAGCGATTGCGATTTTGAACGACAAAATGGGCTTTTCCGTCGAAGCAGGCCGCGTTTACGCGGCCCGCTGACGTTCAAAGGCCAGTTTGGAGTGGTGCAGCAGGAAATATCGTCCTTGCAGGCGCGAATAAAACACGGATCATATAATTAGGAAAGCGATTTGGATGCCCGTGTCCGCGCGGTCGGACGAATGACGGAGTTCCAGGGAGGAATATGCATTGAATACACAACAATATACAATCGGACAGATCAGCCGCATCACCGGCGTTTCCAAGGACACGCTGCGCTTTTACGATAAGATCGGGCTGTTTCAGCCGAAATTTGTCAGCCCGCGAAACGGCTACCGCTATTACACATTCGACCAGTTCTGGATGCTGGACATCATCACCTGCTGCCGCCGGCTCAACATCACGCTGGAGGATATCTGCCAGATTCTGGAATCAAACGACAACAACACGGTCGTCGCGCTGATGAAAAAATATCGCGCGCAGGCCATCAGCCGTATCGATCAGCTTCACAGCGCCATCGATTACATCGACTGGTACGCGGAGGAACATCAGAAGATCCAGAATATTCATGATTCCTCCAGCATTTATATGAAATATTTCCCGAAAAAGCGTGTGATCTACTCCGAGCATCCTGATAATCAGGATGCGTTCCACATTGCGCTCATGCAGACCTGCGCCAATATTTTCGGCAATGACATCCCGATCCGACGGCACTACGGCTTCCTGATCGACCCGGAGGCCATGCGGCAGGACCGGTTTATCAAACGGGGCGAATATGTCGAATTCAGCGAGACGAACATGGAGCATATCGGCGACGACGCCTCGCTCGTCTTTCCCGCCGGTGAATATTTATGCAGTATCGTGCGTGTCTTTGACAAGACCGCAGACTGCGCGGCGCTCAATCAGTATCTGGAAGAGCACGGCATCACGCCCAGATATATCATTGCAGATGAGATCGGCCTGCAATTGTTCGATTATACAAACTATGGTTATCCCTGCGAGATCAGAATTTATATGGAAAATAAATAGGCCATATTTGTTTTCATATCGCAAGTTTTTTCCTTGCCTGGTCTTTGAACCATGTTTTTTCTCCAAATCCGCCGAATTTTTGTGTATTACGAACAAATTGAACGCTGCAATTTCTTGTTCTTTAACAAATTTCACAGATTGTAAAACATTTGTATTGACATTGGAGCAACTCCAAGGTTTATGCTGACCACAGAGTTCAGACGCGGCGTCGCAACGACAGCCTGTCGCTGAACCAAGAACATCTGTTTATTTACGATGGAGGGTCAAATTATGAAGTTCGAAAAGAAAGTTACGATCCTGGGCGGCGGACACGGTGCACATACGATGGCGGCAGATCTCACGCTGCGCGGTTTCGAGGTCACGATGTATGAAATGCCGCGCTTCAAGGCCGGCATCTCCAAGCTCTTTGAGACGAAGGCGATCAAGATTTCCGGTGCGGTCGAGGGCGTCGCGCACATCCATGAGGTCACCGACGACATCGACAAGGCCGTCGCCGGCACGCGCTATGTCTTCCTCGTCTGCCCCGCTTTCGCGCAGAACGACTACGCGCAGCTGCTCAGAGGCAAGCTGACCAAGGACCAGATCTTCGTCTGCTTCCCCGGCGCCTGGGGCAGCCTCCTGTTCAACCACGTGTTCGACGGCGTTGAGAAGCCCATCTTTGCCGAGACCGACACGCTGCCCTATGACACCCGCCTCCAGGGCCCGTGCACTGTCAGCTGCTACGGCCGCAACAAGGTCGGCATCGGCTTTATCCCCGCCGACAAGGGCAAGGAAGTCATCGACGAGCTGTACGAGTTCTTCCCGTTCCACAAGGTCTATCAGGACGCGCTGGAAGTCGGCATCGCCAACATCAACCCCGCGCTGCATTCCGGTCCCTGCGTGCTGAACCTCGGCCCGATCGAAAACCGCGCCACCGGCGACTTCTATCTGTATGAGCACGGCTTCACGCCGTCGGCCGCCAGAGTCAACATCGCGCTGGACAACGAGCGCAAGGCCATCGGCAAGGCGCTCGGCTATCACATCACCGCGCTGGAAGACTTCCTCGGCATGGAAGAGGGCTACACCTGGCAGGATATGTACCGCTGCGTACACGGCTGCATCGCGCTGACGCCGATCTGCGGCCCGAACGACATCAACAACCGCTACCTGACCGAAGACGCGCCCTATGGCCTCGTGCCCTGGGCCAGCCTGGCCAAGGCGATCGGTGTGCCGACGCCCACCATCGACTCTGTTATCAATATTTATAACGCTGTCCATTCCACCGACTGGACGGAGCGCGGCCGCACGGTCGATGCGCTCGGCCTCGACGGCATGACAGCAGAGCAGATCCGCACCTACGCCGCGACCGGCAAGAAGTGATCTCCCGTCCGCCGGATACGCTCTGAGACAGCGAAACAGCGCAAATAGCACGGCGACGCACACTATTTGCGCTGTTTTTATAAGGTTTTCCCGCCGGCGGGAGCCGATCACCACCAGCGCCGGCAATACTACAACAGGAGGTATCGATCGTGACAGACAGAATCGCCCAATTACGTGAAAACCAACGCGCGGCGAAGCCGGCCATCAGCGCCGAGCGGCTGCTCCTCGCAACCAAAGCATACAAGAAGTACGCCGGTGAGCCGGTATGGCTCTTCCGTGCGCACATTCTGGAGTATGTGCTCGATCGCAAAGCGATCGTGATCCGCGTTGGGGAGTTGCTCCTGGGCTCTGCCACCGAGAAGATCCGCGCCGGCCTGATCTTCCCGGAGTATTCCTCCGGTCTGATGTGGCTGAAAAACGAGCTGCCCGGCATGACCACCCGCGCAACCGACCCGATGGACATGACCCCGGAGGAATGCAAGGCCATTCTCGAGTGTCTGGACTACTGGGACGGCAAATCCACCGAAGACATCATGAACGCGACAATGCCGCAGTTCATCAAGGACGCCGAGACTGTCGGCGCGTTCAAATCCGGCGGCCGCGGGCTGTCGTCCTCGGCGATCAGCATGAATTTCAAGCGGATGCTCTCGCATGGCTTCCGCTGGCACATCGAAGACTGCCAGCGCCGCATCCGCGAGGCCTATGAGACGCCCATGACGCTGGAAAAGGAACAGAAGGTCCTCTACTGGCAGTCGCTCATCATCGTCATGGAGGCAGTCATCCGCTATGCGCACCGCAACGCGGACGAAGCCGAGCGTCTGGCCGCACAGGCGCCCACCGAGCAGCGCCGGGCCGAGCTTCTGGAGATGGCCCGCATCTGCCGCAAGGTCCCGGAATATCCGCCCGAGACGTTCTGGGAGGCGCTCCAGCACGAATGGATGATGCACGTCGTCATGCACATCGAGTGCAACGCGCATTCGACGCAGCTGCACCGCTTCGACGTCTGGTTCTATCCTTATTATGAAAAGGATCTGGCTGCGGGCCGCATCGACCGCGAACGCGGCATCGAGCTGATCGAACAGCTGATGCTGAAGGTCGACTCGCTGTTCTTCATCGCCGACAACTACTACGCCAAAGCCAACGCCGGTCTTCCCACCTGGCAGAATATGCATCTGGGCGGCTACACGGCCGACGGCGAGGATGCCTGCAACGAGCTGACCGATATGGCGCTGGACGCCGCTTACGAGATGCACCTGTCCAACCCGCCGTTCATTCTGCGCTACAACCGCAAAACATCGGAGAAGATCGTCCGCAAGGCCTGCAAGATGATCCAGGAGGGGCTCGCGAATCCCGCCTTCTTTAGCGACGACATGGCCATGAAGATCGTCCTCAACAAGGGCGGCACGCTCGAAGAGGCGCGCGACTGGTGTACGACCGGCTGTGTCGAGACGATGCCCGGCTGCGGTCAGGCCGACGGCAGCCCCATCGGCGGCTATCTCAATATGCCGAAGATCCTCGAACTCACGCTGCACAACGGCAAGGATCCCCGCACCGGGCTGGAGGTCGGTCTGAAGACCGGCGACCCCAGAACGTTCCGTTCGATTGATGAGTTTGTCGCGGCATATCAGAAGCAGCTGCATCACTTCGCGGATCTTCACACCTATGCCGTCAACGCAACCATGTCCGTACAGGCGTACTATCTGCCCTGCGTCTACCATTCCATCTTCCTCGACGGCTGCATCGAGCGCGGAAAGACGATCCAGGAGGGCGGCGCGAACTATCTGTTCAACAGCCTGTTCATGGCCGGCCCTGCGACCGCGGCCGACAGCATCAACGCCATTGAGTACGCCGTGTTCCAGGAGCACAAGCTGACGATGGACGAGCTGATCCATCTCTGCGACACCAACTTCGAAGGCAACGAGGCGCTGCGTCAGTATCTCATCAACCGCGCGCCGAAATACGGCAACGACATCGAGCGCATCGACCAGCGGCTGGCCGATATCATCGAGGATCTGGCGCATTATTATCAGAACATCCGCGACTGCCGCGGCGGCCGCTATTCCGCGGGCAACATGACGCAGACGCACAACGTCCCGCTCGGCAGCTACTGCGGCGCCACGCCCGACGGCCGTCTGGCCTTCACGCCCATCTCCGACAACGCCTCGCCGATGATGGGCCGTGACACGAGCGGCCCGACCGCCTCGGCAAACTCGGTCGCAAAAATGCACATCGAGCACAACCACGCCGCGCAGCTGTACAACACGCGCTTCGACCCGAACTCCGTCTCGGGCGAAAACGGCATCAAAATCATCGAGGGTGTCTTCCGCAACTACTGCGAAAACGGCGGCTATCACATTCAGGCGAACGTCGTCGACAACGAGACGCTGCGCAAAGCGCAGAAGGATCCGGAAAACTACCGCGATATCGTCGTCCGCGTCTCGGGCTATCTGGCGTACTTCACCGAGCTGGACGAGGCCGTGCAGCAGACGATCATCGACCGCACCATCCATCTGGCCTGATTTTCCGACGGCCTGAATCCACAACGTACAGGAGGCAGCGATATGAGAACACTGATCGGCGGCATTCAAAAGTTCTCCACGGGCGACGGCCCGGGGATCCGTACCACGGTTTTTCTGAAGGGTTGCCCTCTGCGCTGCAAGTGGTGCCACAATCCGGAGCTGGTCGCGTTCGAAAACCAGCTGATGTATCACAAGCACCGGTGCATCGGCTGCCGCGCCTGCGCGGCAGCCTGCCCGGTCGAGGCGATCACGTTTGACGAGACGGGCTTCCACCATGACAAGACCGTCTGTCACAAGTGCTACGCCTGCACCGAGAACTGCTATGCCGAGGGGCTGACGCTCGCCGCGACGTCCATGAGCGTAGAGGACGTGATGGCGCTCGTCGTCCAGGACAAGGGCTACTACGACGCCACAGGCGGCGGACTGACCATCAGCGGCGGCGAATGTCTGAGCCACGGACCGTTCGTCCTTGCGCTGGCCGACGCGGCGCGCGCGCAGGGCGTCGGCGTGGCGATCGAAACGAGCGGTCTGGGCCGCTATGAGACGCTGCTGGCGCTGAGCGAGCGGGCCGAGTACATCCTCTACGACATGAAATCGATCGACGACGATGTGCATCAGGCCTACACCGGCGTTTCCAACGCGCGGATCCTCGATAATCTGCGCCGTCTGGCCGCCGTCCCGGCGCTTAATGCAAAGATCCAGATCCGGATGCCCCTCATCCACAACGTCAACGACACGCCGCAGATCATCGACGCGACCGCCGCGTTCCTGCGGCAGCATGATCTGCGCAGCGTCGCCCTGCTCCCGTACCACGAGCTGGGCATCGCAAAATCCAAAAGTATCGGCGCGCAATTCACAAAGTTTGAGCCCCCTTCTGATGAATGGCTGATTTCCATCCGCAACCTGTTTGTGAAAGCCGGTCTGCACACCGACATCCCCGGACGCGATCTGCGGGCACTCGACGCCGTGTGATCGCCGAATGCGCCCTTCGGATGTCTCTCAATCGGACAACAACAAGTGAAACGAAAGGAGACTGAACAAGTGAAAGAAAAGAAAGGATTATCTCTGATCGACTTGGTGGGTCGTCGTACCCGTCGCCGTCATTCTCATCCCGCTGATTATCTACGGTTTTATCAGCCCGTCGGGTCTTGCCGCGGCTGCAAGCGCGGTTTTCGACTTCTCCATTGATAAATTCGGCGCCCTGATGCTGATCGGCCCGTTCCTGCTGGTCATCTTCTGTGTCGGCATCATGTTTACAAAATGGGGCGACATCAAGATCGGCGGCAAGGACGCCAAGCCCGAAATGGACCGCTTCTCGTGGTTCTCCGTCGCGCTCACGACCTGCATCGGCATCGGTCTTGTCTATTACGGTACCTATGAGCCGCTGAACTTCTATGTCAACACGCCTTCGTTCCTCGGCATCGGCGCGGGCACGCCCGAAGCGGCCGAATCCTGGGGCTACATCTTCATGCACTGGCTCATCACGCCGTATTCGCTGTATACCGCCGGCGGCCTGTGCCTGACGCTCATGGTACACCATGCACGGCACAAGGACAAATACAGCTCCGGTATGTATCCCCTCTTCGGCAAAAAGGTCGACGGCCATCTCGGCTCGATCATCGACGCATTCGCGCTGCTCGTGACCTTCGGCGGTCTGTGCGCCTCCATCGGCGTGGCTGCATTGCAGCTGACCGGCGGCGCAGGCTTCATCACCGGGCAGAATTTCAGCACGAGCCTCGCCTACATCATCGTCATCGCCATCGTGACCGGCCTGTGCCTCGTCACCACCAGCACGGGTCTGAAAAAGGGCATGACCTACCTCAGCAAGATCAACGTTTACCTGTTCTTCGCGCTGCTGCTCGGCGTCATGATCCTCGGCCACACGACGTTCCAGTTCGACAGCATGACCAACGCGCTGGGCTACTATCTCGACCGCTTCGTCAAGATCTCCCTCTACACTGAGCCTGCGCAGAAGACCGGCTGGGTCGGCAGCTGGACCATTTTCTTCAACGCCTGGTATCTGGTCTGCACGCCCGTGTTCGGCACATTCCTCGTCAAGCTGGCCAAGGGCCGCACGATCCGCGAATTCATCGCCGTCAACCTGATCGGCCCGTCCATCTTCATCTTCCTCTGGTTCGGCGCCTTCGGCAGCGAAGCGATCTATATCCAGATGAACGGCATCGGCGACCTGGCCGGTATGCTGGAGACCTACGGCGCATCCGTCGCCAACTTCGCGCTGGCCGATTTCCTGCCGCTGTCCGGTTTCTTCAAAGTCGGCGGCCTGATCGCGGTATTCCTCTCCTTTGCCACGTGTATGCAGTCCCAGATCCTTGCCATCGCAGACAGCTGTACGACGCTCGGCGCGGAATCCTCCTCCCCGATCTCGCTGCGGATATTCTGGGGCCTCGTCTCCGGTGCGCTGGGACTCGTCGTTCTGCTCGCGGGTGACTATAACGCGCTGCAATCCATCCTTGTTGCGCTCGGACCCATCGCGCTGATCCTGATGCTGCTGTCGGCCGCCGCCTTTATCAAGAGTCTTGTGCAGCGCAGGCGCTATGACTTTGTGCTGCTGGAAGAGCTCGGCGAGGCCGCGCCCGACGCAGAAGTTCCCGCCGATTGACCGCACGCGGCGGCCACGTTCTCCCGGCCGTCCGCAGAAACAAAGCTCCGCTTTCCGGAATCGGAAAGCGGAGCCTTTTCGTCCGCAGGAGAGGCGCGGCGAAGCGGGTGCGGGATGACTTTTGATGCAGAGCATAAAAAAGTCGCCGCGAACTTGCGCAGTCCGCGACGATACGTGTCATGTGAACACTATGGATTAATTCGCATCTCAGCACCACACGCCAACTCTTTTTATTTGTTATGCACCTGCCATTATAAAAATGCAATTAGGATTCCTGCTTTTGATTTTCCAACTTCAAAATCCGATGATCCTCCGTCGGCACGCGCATCTGCTGAATTGCGATTGCGTTGAGCTTCGCCAGCTGTTCCGGCTGCGGAAGGCCGTCGTTGATAAATACCGCGTTCAGATTCTCCAGATTGGAAAAGCGCACGAGCTGCGACACATTTGCGTAATCGCGGATGTTGCCCTTCAGTCCCGGATTCTCATCGCGCCACTGTTTTACAGTCTTGCCGAACAGCGCCATATTCAGCACATCGGCTTCGCTGGCATATACCAGCGACATTTGCCGTGCCGACAGCTCTGGCGGGATCAGATTTTCTTTGATCGCGTCCGTATGGATACGGTAATTGATTTTTGTAATAGTTTTACGTTTGCGTCAATAAAACTTATGCGGAAGCTGCATTTCTTTTAGGTTTTCTATTTTTAGCTACTATTGCGCTTAATTTCCGCGTATTTTGTCTGTACATATTCGCTCAATTTGCTCCAGATATTGACCTGTTCTCTGCCGGCAACGCCGACGAAGTGCGCGCCTGTTTTAGTATCGGTAATGAGATATGCTCCGACTGCAACAGCTAGCTTTTCCTGCTACTCTATATGCTGCTTTGTTGCAAGAAGCTTTATGAGTGACTCATAGAACAGTAATGCTGTATCCCGCAGCACGAAATCGAAACCATCGCCCGAATCCTCCTGCCTGATATTCTCGCCTTTTATGAGAGCGAGGAAGGGCAGCGGGAGTTTGCGGAGTGGCAGGCAGCGCGGGACGCGGATGCAACCGACAATGAGGCTGAGAAAATCGCCTGAAGATAGAGAAAAAGGACGGCAGCAGCCGTCCTTTTTTGCGTGTATTCAGTTTTCGTAAGGCGTGTGTTCTGTGACGGTGTTCAGATATACCTCAATGTCTCCATTCAGAATGAGGTCGGCATACGCCAGCGGATCGTTGTAGATGAGATAATCCAGCTCCGACCGCTCATAAAGATTGTCCGCCACTTCGTTTTCCACGGCGGTGCAGTCAATTACAATCATGCTGCCGTCCTCGAATCGCAGTTCCACGCAGCCTGTGTCCATGTTAAACTCACAGCTTTTGATGTTTTCCATGTTCGCCCTCCTAATCTTGTTTCATCTTTGGTTTTCTCGGTCCTCTGGGTTTGGATTCCGGACGTTTCAGCACACCGTTCCGGAAATGCGTATCTTCAAATTTCTCGAAATAAACAAATAATCCGAACCCGTCTCCGATTACGAAGACCTGGTTCGGATTATCTTTGTCTGGTGCCGGTGGTGGGACTCGAACCCACACGAGTGTTACCCCAACGGATTTTGAGTCCGCCTCGTCTACCATTCCAACACACCGGCATTACCAGAACATTATACAGCATTCCGGGGTAAAACGCAAGAAAAATCTCGTTATTCCGCAGACTTGATCTGCTCGTTGAGGTGCTTGCACAGCAGCGCCAGCGACGCGGCCATGTTTTCATTCTGCACGAGAATGTCGTCCGGGACGTTCAGATGCTTCGGCGCGAAGTTCCAGATGGCGCGGATGCCGTTGCGGATGAGCAGATCGCAGACCTCCTGCGCATTGTCGGCCGGGACGGTGATGATGCCGATCTTGATCTTGTCGCGCTGGCAGATCTCCGGCAGACGCGAGAGCGGCATGATGGGTTTGCCGGTCTTGAGCGTGCCGATGAGCGCGTCGTTGGCGTCGAACGCCGCGACGATGTTGAGCCCGTATTCCGCAAACCCCGAATAGCCGAGCAGCGCGCGGCCGAGCTTGCCCGCGCCGATCAGAACGGCGTCGTTGGCGTTGCCGTAGCCGAGGAACTGCTCGATATCGCTGATAAGTGCCGCGCGGTTATAGCCGATCTTCGGGCGGCCGCCGCTGGAGACGAGCGCCAGATCCTTGCGCACCTGCACCTCGCCCATATGAAGACCCGCGGCCAGCGCCGTTGCGGAGATATGCGCGCTGCTGTCCTCGGGCATGGCCTTGAGATAGGCGAGATAGGTCGGCAGACGGCGCAGTGTGGCGCGGGATATTTCTTTTTCCATATAGATGCTTCCTTTATCCTGATATCGATATTATTTATCGATATATTTATAGCAGAATCGGGGGCGATTTGCAAGCGTTTTTTCGGGCAACGCCGCGCAATTGTGCGGCGCTGCCTCAGCAGGTCAGCTGGCGCGAGATCTCCCGCCGCAGGCGCAGCATGATGCGCTTTTCCAGGCGCGAAATATACGACTGTGAGATGCCCATGAGGTCGGCGACCTCCTTCTGCGTCTTCTCCTGCCGGCCGCCGAGCCCGAAGCGCATACAGACGATCTGCTTTTCGCGCTCCGGGAGATTCCCGAGCGCCTGCCGCAGCAGCTGATGGTCGACGTCGTCCTCCAAGGGACGCATGACGATGTCGCCGTCGGTGCCGAGCACGTCCGACAAGAGCAGCTCGTTGCCGTCCCAGTCGGTGTTGATCGGCTCGTCGAGCGAGACTTCGGCCTTCTGGCCCGCGATCTTGCGGATGTGCATCAGGATCTCGTTTTCGATGCAGCGCGAGGCGTAGGTCGCCAGCTTGATGTTGCGGTCCGGACGGAAGGTGCCGACGGCCTTGATGAGGCCGATGGTGCCGATGGAGATGAGATCCTCCAGATTGACGCCGGTGTTCTCAAAGCGCCGCGCGATATAGACCACGAGTCGCAGATTGTGCTCGATGAGCGTCTGACGCGCCGTTTCGTCGCCTGTTTGCAGGCGCGCGAGCGCGCTGCGCTCTTCCTCGGGCTTCAGGGGTGCGGGCAGCACGTCGCTGCCGCCGATGTACATGATCTTTCCCGGCTGCAAAAGCCCCAGCCTTTGCAGCAGCTGTGTGAGCTGCGTGAGTTTGTTCATAGCTTACCTCCGATCAACGCATGATAGCTTCCATCGTCTGAGACGGGCGTCGGGGAGAACGCCGTCAGACAGCTTGTTTCGCGGCCTTTTTCATCGGTCAGACCGCAGCGCAGCGCCAGCAGCAGACCCGACTGCGTGCCGACGGCGCGATAATGCAGCAGCCGCGCGGCAAGCTGCGGCTGCGCCGTATGCAGCCGCAGGAGCAGGGAAGCGGGCTCCGCAAGCTCCGCGGCGGTGATGTGCGCGCCCGGCAGGAGCGTTTGCAGCAGCTCCGCCTCCGCAACGAGGGCGCGTTCGCCCGTCACGGGGTCGCGCAGCGTGCAGCCCGTGTCGCACAGCGCGCGCACCGGCGCGCTGCGTCCCGCCAGAGACAGGCGCAGCGTGCGCACCTCGCCGCCGCCGTGCTGCGCCGTACAGGCGAAAATGGTGCTGCACGCCAGATACGCCAGCGACGCCAGCAGCACGAGTCCCGGAAAGCTCACCGGATAATACACGCCGCCCGGCAGAAGCAGCACGCCCGTGCCGAACAGCTGCGTACACGCGAAGGCCAGTCCCGCGAATGCGCACGCGGCTGCCAGAAACAAAAGCCCCGTCCGCAGCGTCCTGCGGCGCACGCCGTAGGCCAGCAGCACCATCGCCGCGAGGCTTGCGGCCCGGATGGGCGCGAGCTGCAAAAACCCGAGCGCCGGGACGAGCGCCGCCGCGCCGTAAAGTCCGCCGAGCAGCGCCGCAAGCAGCAGGCGCCGGCGGTCTGCGCCGTCTCCGGAGAGCTTTGCGCCGCAAAGCAGCAGCAGATAGTCGATGAGCCCGTTGAGCAAAAACGCCTCGTCCGCATAGACCGTCAACCGCAGCGCCTCCTTTCCGTTTGCCTGTTGGAACAAGCGTACCACCGCGCGCATAAAAAAAGCGGTCGCAATTCCGATCGGAATTGCGGCCTTTCGTTCGTCAGATTTTCCTTGCAATGTCAGATCTGCTTCCCATCGCGCAGGATCTGACGGATGCTCTTCTCCGCCTTGCTGCGCGGGATCATCAGCTCGTGCCCGCAGCCCGTGCAGCGCAGACGGAAATCCATACCGCTGCGCAGCACCAGCCACTGCTTCGCGCCGCAGGGGTGCGCCTTTTTCATCACCAGCAGATCGCCGACCTGTACGTCCATACGTCAGCCTCCTTGTTTTTTGATCTCGTCCCAGTAGCGCTTCGCGGCCTGCTCCGTCTTGTTTTCGCCGTAGACGTAGTAGACGCGGTCGCGGATGGCGTCGGGGAGGTATTGCTGCTTCACCCAGTGGTTCGGGTAATTATGCGGGTAGAGATAGCCCTGCTCGCGCTCGAAGCCCGTGCCGTCGGCGTGGACGTTTTGCAGCTCGCGCGGCACCGGGCCGGTTTTGCCGGCCTTGACGTCGGCGATGGCCGCGTCGATGGCCATGCACCCGGAGTTGGACTTCGGCGCCGTGGCCAGCAGGATCACGGCGTCCGCCAGCGGAAGCCGCGCCTCCGGAAGACCCAGCTGGAGCGCGCTGTCGACGCACGCCTTGACGATCGGCAGCGCCATCGGGTACGCAAGGCCGATGTCCTCGGCCACGGAGCAAAGAATGCGGCGGCACGCCGACGGCAGATCGCCGGCCTCGAGAAACCGCGCCAGATAGTGTACCGCTGCGTCCGGGTCGGAGCCGCGGATGGACTTCATGAGCGCGGAAAGATCGTCGTAGTGGTCGTCTCCGGATTTGTCGTACCGCATGGCCGAGCGCTGCGAGACCTGCTTCGCATCGGCGAGCGTCAGCTTCACCACGCCGTTTTCCGGGCGCGTGGCGGTATAGAGAAACTCCACGGCGTTGAGCGCCTTGCGGATATCGCCGCCGCAGGAGCGGGCGATGTGCGCCGTCACGCCGGCCTCCGGAAGGATGGTCACGCCGTCGCGCGATTCGAGGAAGTTCAGCGCCCGGCCCACGGCCTTTTCGGCCTCCGCGGGCTCCACGGATTTGAACTCGAACACCGTCGAGCGCGACAAAATGGCGTTGTAGACGTAGAAATACGGGTTTTCCGTCGTCGAGGCGATGAGCGTGATCTTGCCGTTTTCAATGTATTCCAGCAGCGTCTGCTGCTGCTTTTTGTTGAAGTACTGGATCTCGTCGAGGTACAGCAGCACCCCGTTCGGCGCTAAAAACGTGTCGAGCTGCGCGTAGATCTCCTTGATGTCGGCGGAGGACGCCGTCGTGGCGTTGAGTTTACATAATTTTCGCTGCGTCTTTTTTGCGATGAGGTTGGCGACGGTCGTTTTGCCGGTGCCCGACGGACCGTAGAAGATCATGTTCGGCACCGCGCCCGTCTCGATGATGCGGCGCAGAAGGCCGGTTTCGCCCAGAATATGCTGCTGTCCGCACACGTCGGAAAGCTCCTGCGGGCGCAGCAGGTCTGCCAGTGGCTGATACATCCGGATCGCCTCCTTTGGTTCACAGTTCCTCCATTATACAAAAATCCGCGCGGAAATACAAGGCGGTTTTCTTTCCGCGCGGTTTATGATACAATATGACAAAAAGCAGGGAGGTGCAGGGATGGAAACTGCCGAACGTGTCGCGGGGATCATTGCCGCGCTGAAAGAGGAATACCCGGAATCGATGTGCGCGCTGCACTATGGAAAGGATTATGAGCTGATGATCGCCGTGCGGTTGTCGGCGCAGTGTACCGACGCGCGCGTCAATATGGTCACGCCCGCGCTTTTTGCGCGCTATCCGACGCTGGAGGCGTTCGCGAAGGCGGATATCGCCGAGGTCGAGGGCTATGTCCACTCGTGCGGGTTTTATAAGCACAAGGCGGAGGATATCGTTCTCGCCTGCCGGATGCTGCGGGACGAATACGGCGGCAAAGTGCCCGGCACGATGAAGGAGCTGCTGCGTCTGCCGGGCGTCGGCCGCAAGACGGCAAATCTGCTGTTGGGCGATCTGTACGGCGAGCCGGGCGCGGTCGTCTGCGACACGCACTGCATCCGCATCTGCGGTCTTTTGGGGCTGTCGCAGGGCAAGGACCCGGCCAGGGTCGAGGAGCAGCTGCGCGCCATCCTGCCGCCCGAAGAGTCGTCCGACTTCTGCCACCGCATCGTGCTGCACGGCCGCGCGGTCTGCGTGGCGCGGCGGCCCGACTGCGCGCGCTGCTGCCTCGCGCCGTATTGCAGGACCTTCACCGGCGCATAAGCGCATCGGAGCGGATTTAAAGAATCATAAACAGAAACGCAAACTCGGTTTGCGTTTCTGATGCACGATGATTCGTTTCGGCAAAGCCGCTTCCGACGTGTCTCCGACGGCCCAATCTTTTCCCGTGCGTGGGAAAAGATTGGGGAGAAAAGGACGCTTTTTTACTCAAAAACCGCCATCACGTATCTTCTCAAAAAAGGGACGGCCCACACGGACCGCCCTTTTTGCCTATCTATTTTTGACGGCCGAAAGAGCACGCCATTGTTTGTGATGGCGGTGTCGGCGCTCAAAAATTTGCAATGTGCGCCTGCGGGCGCAGGGAACTGAACCGCAACTTGGTTTGCGGAATGCTTCTTTTGCATCGGCCCCTACACCTTCCCGGAAAGTTTCATCAAAAAACCAAACCGCAGGCTTGGCCTGCGGTTTGGAAAGGAAGAAACGGCTTTAGAGAATAAGAGGCGGCGCTTGCGGCGGCTCATTTCGTCAAAGCCGTTTCTGACGCGCGTCGGCCTCTTACAGGCACAACGCAGAGACAAGCGTCTGCAAAACCACTCAATAGCCGAAAATTTCCTTCGCGTCCCGCATCTTTTTGATGACGTCGACGCCGAACGGGCAGCGCGTCATGCACGCGCCGCATTCCACGCAGTCCTCCGCGTGGTGCGCCAGCTGCGCATAATGCTCCCTGACCGTGGGCGGCACGCACGACTGCACCTGCGCCAGATCGACGCAGCGGTTTACGGCGGCCACGTCGATGACGCTCGTACACGGCGCGCAGTGGCCGCAGTACATACAGTGCCCGCGGAAGCTCGCGCTGGGCACCGACGCGAGGAAGGAGGAATAGTCGCGGTTTTCCGCCGGGTCGCAGAAGCGCAGCGCGGCCCGCAGCTCCTCTACCGTGACGGCGCCCGCCATCACGGAGGCCACGGCCGGCCGGTCGAGACAGTACCGGATGCACTGCGTGCTCGTCATGGCGCGGCCGAAGGGCGACTCGTTTTCCCGGAGCAGCAGACCTGCCGCGAAGCCCTTCATGACCGTGATGGCCACGCCGTTGGCCGCGCAGAGGTTATAGAGCGCGGCGCGTGCCGGGCTGATGCCGGTATAGCCGCCCTGACGGATGCCCTGAAGGACGGCGCTCTGGTCGGCGCCGGGGGCCATCATGTCGTAGGCCGGGTTGAGGCTCAGCAGGATGACGTCCAGACAGCCGAGCTCCACGGCCTTGCGCGCAATGGCGGGGTTGTGCGTGGAAATGCCGAGATACCCGACCGCACCGCTCTTTTTGAGTTCCTGTGCACGCGCCAGCAGCCCGCCGTCCACGATGGAAGCGAAATCGTCCGCTTCGTCGCAGTTGTGCAGCAGCTCAATGTCCACATAATCGGTGTGCATCCGCCGCAGAAAATCTTCGTAGCTCCACATGGCCTCGTCGACCAGCCGTGTGCGGTGGTACTGGCCGGTCCGGTCGAAGATATTGCCGAAGCGCCCCTGCAAAATGTAACTTTCGCGCGGGTGGCGGTGCAGCGCGTCGCCGATGTTGGTGCGCACCTGCGGGTGCGCGTTGTAGATGTCGATGAAAGCGTCAGTTGACAAGGGCAAGCGCGTGTGCTCTTGCCAGCTGACGCAATTGACGCCGTTTGCCGGCGCGCAGTCGATGATGTCCTGCGTGCGCCGGTGGTCGATGACCTTTTCAAAGCCGACGCTGCCGAGTCCGATCTCGCTGACGCGAAGCTGCGTGCGGCCGAGCGTCCGGTATTGCATGGAAAAGCCTCCTTTTCTGCATGCAGATATGGCGCACTGCCGGCGGAACACAGAGTTCCGCCGGCAGCTTGGATAACAGATATCAATAGAACAGGGACATATTGATGGAGAACCAGAAGATCATTTTGCGGGCGTTGTAATCGTCCGGCATGAAGTCCATGTGCTTGATGATCTCTTCCATTGCCTCGGGATATTTGTTCAGATCGACCATAGTATACACTCCTTATCCTTTGTATTCCATGACGAAATCGGAAACGGCCTTCAGATTTTCCGAATTCATGTCGTTTTCATACGTGACGAACTTGTTGCAGCCGAGCCAGAAGCCGCCGTCGCGGCCGAGCTCGTCGATGGCGCGCTTGGCCATGTCGACGCACTGTCCGGGCGTGCCGGTGCCCATGACCGTGACGTCCAGACCGCCGATGATGCCGAGGTTCGGGATCTGCTTGCGCACCTCATAGGGGTTATCCCGTTCGATCGCTCCGAGCGCATCATGCGCAGCTACTACGTCAGCTTCCTGAAGGAGAATGCGCGCAAGGTGCAGGGATTTGTCCGCTGGCTGCATGAATCGATGGCGGAGTACAACGAAACGCACTGAAAAAACTTTACAGGCAATACCAAAGGTGATATATTGTGCATAAATATACAAAAACCCGCTTCCGGAACGACCGGAAGCGGGTTTTTCGCCTGTACGTTTATTTCATTTTTTCCTTCAGATGCGACAGCCGCTCGAGCGCTTCATAGAGCGTCTCGTCCTTTTTGGCGAAGTGGACGCGGACGATGTTGTTGATGTTCTCGTTGAAGAACGACGAGCCCGGCACGCACGCCACGCCGACCTTCTCGGCCATTTCCAGGCAGAAATCGAGGTCGGATTCGCCCTTGCGCAGATACGGGCCGATGTCGGCCAGCACGAAATACGCGCCCTGGGGGTCGGTGAAGGGGATGCCGATGTCCTTCAGGCCGCCGGTGAAGATCTTTTTCATGTGCGCGTAGTGGTCGCCGAATTCCTTGTAGTAGCTGTCGGGCATATCGAGGCCGACGACGGCGGCCTCCATGAGGGGCGACGGCGCGCCGACGGTGTTGAAGTCGTGGTACTGCTTGATGCGGTCCATGATCGGCTGCGGCGCGATGGCGTAGCCCAGACGCCAGCCCGTGATGGAGTACGTCTTGGACAGGCTCGAGCAGCTGACCGTGCGCTCCCACATACCGGGCAGGCTGTTCATGTAGATGTGCTTGTGGCCATCGTAGATGATGTGTTCGTACACCTCGTCCATGATGGCGAAGGCGTCGTATTTGATGCACAGCTCCGAGATGAGCTTCAGCTCGTCATACGTAAAGACCTTGCCCGAGGGGTTCGAGGGGTTGCAGATGAGGATGGCCTTGGCGCCGGCTTTGAACGCATCCTCCAGTACGTTTGCATCAAAGCCGAATGCGGGCGGGTTGAGCGGCACGAACACCGGTTCGCAGTCGGCCATGATGGCCTGCGCGCGGTAGTTTTCAAAGTACGGGGAGAACATGATGATCTTGTCGCCGGGGTTCGTCAGCGCGAAGATCGTGTCGACCATGGCCTCGGTCGAGCCGATGGTGATGACCATCTCCGTTTCAGGGTCGAGCGTGCGGCCCATGAAGCGCCCGGCCTTGCGCGCGAGCGCCTGCCGGAAATTCGGCGCGCCCATCGTGATGGGGTACTGGTGCGGGCCGAGGGCCGAAACTTCGGCCAGCCGGTCGGTCAGCGCCTTGGGCGGATCAAAATCCGGGAATCCCTGCGCCAGGTTGATCGCGCCGCACGCGAGCGACACGCGCGTCATGCGGCGGATGACGGAGTCGGTGAATAATCTGTTTTTTCTGCTCATTTCCTGCATGGTGTCTGCTTCCTTTCTGCGGCTGTTCAGTCCGCGGTGGTGATGCCGAGCGTTTTTTCGTCGGCAAGCCGGATGCCGTGCGCGGTCAGAAGCGTTTTGACGGCTTCGGGCTCCGCGACGCGGAGGATCATATAGGCCATGCCGTTCGGCCGGCCGAAGATGGAGTACATATACTGCACGTCGACGCCGTTCTGCGCCAGCAGCTGCAAAAGCGTGTGCAGGCCGCCCGGCTCGTCGGGCACGCCCGCGGCCAGCACGTCGTTCATCGCGTAGATGAACCCGTTTTCACGCAGCACGCGGCACGCCGTCGGCTCGTGCGCGGCGATCAGGCGCAGCACGCCGTAGTCGCTCGTCTCGGCGATGTTGATCGCGCGCAGATCGACACCGTTCTGCGCCAGCAGGCCCGTCAGCTCCGAGAGCTGGCCCGCGCGGTTTTCCAGAAACACAGAGATCTGATGAATTGCCATACGCTTTCCCTCCTTAAATCTTCCGCTTGTCGATGACGCGGATGGCCTTGCCCTCGCTGCGGGCGATGGACTTCGGGGAAACGAGGTGCACCTGCGCGTAGATGCCGAGCATCGCCTTGAGCGCGGCGACGAGCGACTTTTCGCGCTTCGTGATCTCGGCCAGCGAGTCGGAGAAGTGCTCCGGGGTCATCTCGACGAGCACGTCGAGCGTGTCGGAGTTGTTCACGCGGTCGACGACGATCTGATAGTTCGACGTGTAGCCCTGTTCGAGCAGCACCGTCTCGATCTGCGACGGGAAGACGTTCACGCCCTTGACGATCAGCATATCGTCGCTGCGGCCCATCGGCTTGCACATCTTGATGTGCGTGCGGCCGCACGGGCATTTTTCGCGCCGCAGGATGCAGATGTCGCGCGTGCGGTAGCGCAGCAGCGGAAACGCCTTTTTCGTGATCGACGTGAATACCAGCTCGCCCTGCGCGCCCTCGGGCAGGACTTCGCCGGTGTCGGGGTCGATGATCTCAGCGATGAAGTGGTCCTCGTTGATGTGCATACCGCTCTGTGCGCTGCATTCATACGCAACGCCAGGCCCGGAAAGCTCCGTCAGGCCGTAGATATCGAACGCCTGGATGCCGAGGTTCTTCTGGATGTCCTGCCGCATCTGTTCACTCCATGCCTCGGCGCCGAAAATACCGGCCTTGAGATGGATCTTGTCCTGTAAGCCGCGCTCGTGGATGGATTCGGCCAGATACGCCGCGTAGGATGGCGTGCAGCACAGGATGGTGGAGCCGAGATCCTCCATGAATTGCAGCTGCCGGTCGGTGTTGCCCGAGGACATCGGCAGCGTCAGGCAGCCGAGCTTCTGGCTGCCGCCGTTCAGACCGAAGCCGCCGGTGAACAGGCCGTAGCCGTAGGCCACCTGGCACACATCCTCCGGGGTGCCGCCCGCGGCGGCGATGGCTCTTGCGCAGCAGTCCTCCCAGAGATCGATGTCCTCCTTCGTGTAAAACGCCACGACGCGCTTGCCGGTCGTCCCGGAGGTGGAGTGGATGCGCACGCAGTCACGAAGCGGTACGCCGAGCAGCCCGTAGGGGTATGCCTCGCGCAGATCGGCCTTGCTCAGAAACGGGAGCTTGTACAGATCGTCCCGGCTTTTGATATCGTCCGGGGTGAGGTCCTTTTCTTCCATTTTCGCGCGGTAATACGGGACATTGTCCCACACGTGGCGCACCTGCCGCACGAGCCGCTCGTCCTGCCAGGCGCGGATCTGCTCCTGGCTTGCGCATTCGATGTCTTTCTGATAATACTGTTCCATATTGCTCCTTGCTTAACCCTCTGCGCCGCGCGCGAAGGCAGTTTTGTTGAGTTCGAGGAATTTTGCGGGCACGCTCTTTTCGATCGCGTCCTGCCACTGCGCGTCCGTAAAGTCAAAATACCGGCTGAGCCGGCCCAGCAGCACGAGATTGACGGCCTTGGCCGAGCCTGCCGCCAGAGCCGGCCCCAGCGCGTCGATCGCGTCGAGGCGGATGGGGAGCGCGGCGAGCTTCTGTTCGAGATCTTCGGGATATTCCGCCGCGCCGGTGATGACGGGCATGGGGTTGATCTTCTGCGTGTTCGTCAGCAGCAGACCGCCCTCTTTGAGATATTCGGCCCATCGGGCCGCCTCCAGCAGCTCAAACGAGAGGACGATATCGGCCTCGCCTTTGTCGATGATGGGGGAGTAGACCTTATCGCCGCAGCGCACATAGGTCACGACGCTGCCGCCGCGCTGGCTCATGCCGTGTACCTCGCTGACCTTGACGTCATAGCCGTTTTCCAGCAGAATGCGGCCGAGCAGCTTGCTGGCCAGCAGCGTGCCCTGACCGCCGACGCCGACGATCATAATATTCTTCGATTCCATGACCATGCCTCCTTCCTTCAGTTGCCGAGCGCGTTCTTTCTGCACAGCTGGCGGCACAGGCCGCAGCCGGTGCAGAGCGTCGCGTCGATCTGCACCTTGCCGCCCACGACGCTGATAGCCGGGCAGCCGAGCTTCATGCACGACTTGCAGCCGACGCACTTGTCAGGCTCCGCGGTGATGGGGCCGGGGTGCTTCACATATTTGAGCAGCGCGCACGGACGGCGCGAGATGATGACCGACGGCTCGTTCGCGGCCAGCTCCTCTTTGACGGCCGCGTCGCACTGCGCGAGGTCATACGGATCGACGACGCGCACGCGGCGGATGCCGACGGCGCGGCACAGCGCCTCGAGATCGATCTTCGTGCAGGGGTCGCCCTTGAGATTGAAGCCCGTGGTGGGGTTCTGCTGATGGCCGGTCATGCCGGTGATGGAGTTGTCAAGGATGATGACGGTCGAGTTCGACTCGTTGTAGGCGATGTTGATGAGGCCCGTCACACCGGAGTGCATGAACGTCGAGTCGCCGATGACGGCGACGGTGTGATCTGCGTTTTTTTCACCCGAGGCCTTGTTGAACCCGTGCAGGCCCGAGACGGACGCGCCCATACAGATGGTCGAGTCGATCGATTGCAGCGGCGCGGCCGCGCCGAGCGTATAGCAGCCGATGTCGCCGAGGACGGTGAGCTTATTCTTTTTCAGCGTGTAGAAAAGGCCCCGGTGCGGGCAGCCCGCGCACATGACCGGTGGCCGCGCGGGCACGTCGGCGTCGGGCTTATGGCCGGTATGGACCGGCAGGCCGAGCCGTTCTGCAATGTAGTTCTGGCTGAATTCGCCGATGCAGCCGAACAGCGCCTTGCCCGTGACGTTCTGCACGCCGACGGAGCGGCAGTGCGTCTCGATGACGCCGTCGAGCTCCTCCACCACGACGACCTCGTCTACGGTTTTTGCAAAATCCCGGATCTTTTCGACCGGCAGCGGATTGACCATGCCGAGCTTTAAGACGGGATAGCGGTCGCCGCAGACCTCTTTGACGTACTGATAGCTCGTCGAGGAGGTAATGAAGCCGCGCGTGTGATCCGCGCCGTCCTCCAGACGGTTGATCTCCGCCGTTTCGGCCCAGGCCTGAAGCGCCAGCGTGCGCTGCTCGACGATGGGGTGCCGCGCCTTGGCGCAGGCGGGCATCATGACGAACTTGGCGATATTCTTTTCATAGGGAACGGGTGGTACTTCCGTCCGCGGCGACGGCTCGACGACGCTCTGCGCGTGCGCGACTCTCGTGCACATCTTGAAGAGCACCGGCGTGTCGAATTTTTCCGACAGCTCGAAGCCGAGCTTCGCAAACGCGAGCGATTCCGCCGCGTCCGACGGTTCGAGCATCGGCAGCTTCGCCGCGACGGCGTAGTGGCGCGAGTCCTGCTCGTTCTGCGACGAGTGCATCCCCGCGTCGTCGGCCACGCCGATGAGCATACCGCCGCGCACGCCGGTGTAGGACAGCGTAAACAGCGGGTCGGCCGCGACGTTCAGGCCCACGTGCTTCATGCCGCAGAAGCTGCGGCAGCCCGCGAGGCTCGCGCCGAAGGCGGCCTCCATGGCGACTTTTTCGTTCGGGGCCCATTCGGCGTAAATTTCGGGGTATTTGGCCGCGCATTCGGTGATCTCCGTGCTGGGTGTGCCGGGATAGCTGGAGACGAAGCTGCATCCGGCCTCGTACAGGCCGCGCGCGGCGGCCTCGTTGCCGAGCATGAGTGTTTTCATCGTTGGCTCCTCCTTGTATCTGTATATCTGTAAAAGATGGGGGTGTTGGGATCAGCGCGTCGTCTGCTCCTCGACCAGACGGCCGCCGCAGTAGCGCTCGCGCAGCAGCGGCTTTTCGATCTTGCCGGTCGGGTTGCGCGGCACCTTTGCAAAGATGATGCGCCGCGGCCGCTTGTAGCGCGGCAGCTCGCGGCAGAAGTCGTCGATCTCGGCTTCGGTACACGTCACGCCGTCTTTGCACTCGATGATGGCTGCGGCGATCTCGCCCAGCCGGTCGTCGGGCAGGCCGATGACGGCCGCGTCCTTGATCTTGTCGCAGCGGCGCAGGAATTCCTCGATCTGCACGGGATAGAGGTTTTCGCCGCCCGAGATGATGACGTCCTTTTTGCGGTCGACGAGGTAGAGGAAGCCGTCCTCGTCCTCGCGCGCCATATCGCCGGTGAACAGCCACCCGTCATGCAGGATCTCGGCCGTCGCGGCGGGATTTTTATAGTAGCACTTCATGACGCCCGGGCCCTTGACGGCCAGCTCGCCGATCTCGCCGGGGACGACGTCCTCGCCGCGCTCGTTGACCACGCGCGTCTGCCAGAGATACCCGGCCTTGCCGATGGCGCCGACCTTGTCGATGTTCTCCACGCCCAGATGCACGCAGCCGGGGCCGATGGACTCGCTCAGGCCGTAGTTCGTGTCGTACTGATGATGCGGGAAAACGCGCAGCCAGCGGCGGATGAGGCTCTGCGGCACGGGCTGCGCGCCGATGTGCATGAGCCGCCACTGATCGAGCAGGTAGTGTTCGAGCTTGACGCGCCCGGAGGCGATGGCGTCGAGGATATCCTGTGCCCACGGCACGAGCAGCCACACGATCGTACATTTTTCCTCGGTGATCGTGCGCAGGATCCACTCGGGCTTTACGCCGCGCAGCAGAACTGCCTTGCCTCCGGAGATGAGGCTGCCGAACCAGTGCATTTTCGCGCCCGTGTGGTACAGCGGCGGGATGCAGAGGAACACGTCGTCCTTCGTCTGGCCGTGGTGGCGCTGCTCCGTCATGCACGAGCAGACGAGCGCCCGGTGCCGGTGCAGGATCGCCTTGGGGAAGCCCGTCGTTCCGGAGGAGAAGTAGATCGCCGCGTCGTCGTCCTCACTGAGCGCCACGGGCGGCGCGCTCGACGAGCAGAAGCCCATCAGCGTTTTGCAGTCCTCGGCGAAGGCCGGCGTGTTCCGCCCGACGAACAGGCGGATCCGCACGCGCGTGAGATCCTTTTCGATCGGCTCCAGACGCGAAATGAATTCCGGGCCGAAGATGAGCACCTCCACGTCCGCCAGATCGAGACAGTAGGCGATCTCGTCCGAGGCGTAGCGGAAGTTGAGCGGCACCGCGATGCAGCCGGCCTTGAGGATGCCGAAGTAAATGGGCAGCCACTCCAGGCAGTTCATCAGCAGGATGCCGACCTTTGTGCCGCGCCTGACGCCGCGGCTCAGAAGAAAGTTGGCGAAGCGGTTCGCGCGCCGGTCAAAGTCGCGCCACGAAAGCTCGCGCCGGTACGGCGCGTCGGGCTGCGCGGCGGCGATGAGGCTCGCCTCGCGCCAGGTGACGGCGCTGTCGCGCTCTTCGGACGGGTTGACCTCCACGAGCGCGGTGTCCGAGCCGTACAGCCGCGCGTTTCGTTCCAGAAACTCTGTAATGACCATGAAAAACTCCTTTAAAGCAAGAAAAAACGCCCACTGCACACCGGTGCAGAGGACGAGAAACCCCGTGGTACCACCTCTATTTGCCGCCTGCGCGGCCTCATGGGGCACATCCATGCCCGCGGCGCGGTACCGGGCGCACCCGGCCCCGCCTACTGACAGAAAAACCTGCGTTCGGGGAGCTGCTCGGAACGGAATTCCGCCGGGCCGCCTGCGCTGCCTTGCACCAAACGGCAGCTCTCTGAGCAGGGGAAGCGGGGCGTACTTGTGTTCGTCGTCGCATTAACAGTTGCACTTTAGCACATTTTGTCGTTGAAGTCAAGCGGGCACTGTGCGGTTTTTACAGGAATCACAAAAAGAATTCCCCGCGGTCATGGAAAACGTAGAAAATCGTGTGCGCGCTTGCAAGCCGCCACAAAATATGGTAAAGTAAAGCCAACAGACAGAAGGAGGGATCGGAATGTGTCAGGGCAAGGTACGCACGGGGCATATGCCGTCCGCCGCTGCTGTTGGCTGTAATTTTCTGGGGTGTACCGCGGAAGCGGTGCGCCCCTTTTTGCCTTGATGAACCGGACCGGGTATGCTATAATACGGTAACAGAACATCAATGGAAGACCGGAAAAGGAACATCGGTGGAATACCCGTCAGAGAGAGGATCACTATGGACGAACGGCTCGCTTCTTTTTTAAAACGGTTTCATACCGCTTCCGCGGCGGACGCCTACCGCTATCTCGGCTGTCACGAGACGGACGGCGGCTTTGTCTTCCGTGTCTGGGCGCCGCACGCAAGGGCGGTGTCCGTCACGGGCGATTTTAACTTCTGGAACGCAGAGGATCTGCAGATGCGGCCGCTTGGCGAAAGCGGCGTGTGGGAGGCGGTGTCCGTCTACGCGCAGCGCGGACAGGCGTATAAATACTGCGTCACCGGCCCCGACGGGCGGCGCGTCTACAAGACAGACCCCTACGGCAGCCGCTGCCGGCCGCTGCCCGACACTTCGAGCGTCATCGACCCGCCCGGCGGCTTCTGCTGGCACGACGCGGCCTACCGCGCGAAGGCGGCGCAGCAGAACGCCGTGTCGCGGCCGGTCAACATCTACGAGGTCCACGCCGGCTCGTGGAAGCGGCATGACGACGGCAGCTATCTGAGCTACGCGGAGCTTGCCGAAACACTTGTGCCGTATGTCAAAGACATGGGCTACACGCACATCGAGCTGCTTCCGATCATGGAATACCCCTACGACCCCTCGTGGGGCTATCAGGTCACGTGCTACTACGCGCCGACCCACCGCTACGGCGCGCCGGACGAGCTCATGCAGTTCGTCGATATCTGCCATAAGGCGGGGATCGGCGTCATCCTCGATTGGGTGCCCGCGCACTTCCCGAAGGATGAAAACGGCCTGTACGAGTTCGACGGCACCTGCTGCTACGAGCTTTCCGACCCTATGATGAACGAGCATCCCGACTGGACCACGCGCATCTACGATTACGGCAAGCCCGAGGTGCGTTCGTTCCTCATCTCCAACGCCTGCTACTGGCTCGATCATTTCCATGTTGACGGGATTCGAGTCGATGCGGTTGCGTCGATGCTGTATCTGGACTATAATCGGAAGCAGTTCAAGCCCAACCGCTACGGCGGCCGGGAAAATCTCGAGGCCATCGACTTCCTGCGTGAGCTCAACGAGGCTGCGTTCAGGCAGAACCCCGCCGTCATGATGATCGCCGAGGAGTCGACCGCGTTCCCGCTTATCACGAAGCCCGGCTACGACGGCGGACTCGGGTTCCTGTTCAAGTGGAACATGGGCTGGATGAACGATATGCTCCAGTATATGTCGCTCGACCCGCTGTGGCGCAAGGGCGACCATAACGCGCTGACGTTCTCCATGACCTATGCGTATTCCGAGAATTTCATCCTGCCGCTGAGCCACGACGAGGTCGTACACGGCAAATGCTCGCTGATCGGCAAGATGCCCGGCAATTACGACGATAAATTCAACAATCTGCGCGCGTTTTTCGCGTATCAGATGGCGCATCCCGGCAAAAAGCTCAATTTTATGGGCAACGAATTCGCGCAGTTCATCGAGTGGAACTACACGCAGGGGCTTGACTGGCTGCTGCTGGGGTACGAAAAACACGCAAAAATGCAGCATTTTGTGCGCACGCTCAACCATTTTTACCTCAAAAACCGCTGCCTGTGGGAGAATGATTCCGACTGGGAGGGCTTCCGGTGGATCTCCTGCGACGACCGCGACAATTCCGTCGTCGCGTTCCGCCGCCGCAGCCGCAGAGGACAGGAGCTCATCGCCGTGTGCAATTTCTGCCCGGTGCTGCGCGAAGAGTACGAGCTCGGCCTGCCGAAGAGCGGCTGGTACGTGCCGGTCCTCAACACCGACGACGCGCAGTTCGGCGGCTTTGATTTTAAGCCCGAGACGGTCCACGCGAAAAAGGGCCGGTGGGGCGAATACGCTTACAAGGGCAGTTTCCGCATCCCGCCGATGAGCGTGTGCTTCTACCGGCACAGCAGGACCGACCCCGAAAAGCAGGAAAAAACCGCAAAAACGAAAAAATAGAAAGAAAGATCAACGAAAGACAGGAAGATAACAGGAGGAGATTTCAGGTATGCAATTCCAGAAAAAGCGCTGCGTCGCCATGCTCCTGGCAGGTGGCCAGGGGAGCCGTCTGATGGTTCTGACGGAAAATACCGCCAAGCCTGCCGTTCCGTTCGGCGGCAAATACCGTATTATCGATTTCCCGCTTTCCAACTGCGTAAACTCCAAGATCGACACCGTGGGCATTCTGACCCAGTATCAGCCGCTCGAACTCAACGAGTACATCGGCAACGGCCAGCCGTGGGGCCTGAACTCGTCGCACGGCGGCGTGCAGGTCCTGCCGCCGTATGCCAAGAGCAAAAACTCCGAGTGGTACAAGGGCACGGCCAATGCCATTTATCAGAACATCCCGTTTATCGAGCGCTATAACCCCGACAACGTGCTCATCCTCTCCGGCGACCACATCTATAAGATGGACTACGCCGCCATGCTCCGCTTCCACGAGCAGCACGACTCCGACTGCACCATCGCCGTGCGCGAGGTGCCGCTCAAGGAGGCGTCCCGCTTCGGCATCATGAACACCCGCGAAGACGGCTCGATCTACGAATTCGAGGAAAAGCCGAAAAAGCCCAAGAGCACCAACGCCTCCATGGGCATCTACGTCTTCAAGTGGAGCGTGCTCAAGGCGTTCCTCGAGGCCGACGAGGCCGACCACACGAGCGAAAACGACTTCGGCAAGAACGTCATCCCCGCCATCCTGAACGCGGGCCACAGGCTCTATGCCTACCGCTTTGAGGGCTACTGGAAGGACGTCGGCACGATCTCGAGCCTCTGGGAGGCCAATATGGACCTGCTGGGCAAGCATCCCGCGTTCGACATCTACGGCGCGGCCGGTCATAAGATCTACGCCAGAAACCAGGCCATGCCGTCGAGCTTCATCTCCCGGACGGCGGAGATCCACGAGAGCTTCGTGGCCGAGGGCTGCAACATCGAGGGTATGATCGACCATTCCATCATCTCCACGGGCTGCTCGGTCGGCAAGGGCGCGGAGATCACCGACAGCGTCATCATGCCCGACGTCGTCATTGAAAACGGCGCCGTCGTGCGCAGCGCCATCATCGCCGAGGGCTGCCATATCAAGGCCGGCGCGCGCGTGGGCGATTACAAAGAGGGCGACGAGCGCAGGATCAGCGTCGTCGGCAAGGACAAGACCATCGCAGAGGGCACGGTCATCGAGGCCGGCGCGATCGTATAAGAGAGGGGGCATACATATGGAAGCAATGGGCATCATTTTCTCCAACATTTACGACAACAATATGGGCGAGCTCACCAAAGAGCGCACCTCCGCCTCCATCCCGTTCGGCAGCCGCTACCGGCAGATCGACTTCGCCCTGTCCAACATGGCGAACTCCAAGATCAGCAACATCGGCATCGTCACGAAGTATAACTACCAGTCGCTCATGGATCATCTCGGCACGTGCGAGGAGTGGGACCTGAAGCTCGGCGAGGGCGTGCGGTTCCTGCCGCCGTACGCCACGGGTCACACCGGCGCGTACCGCGGCAAGCTCGAGGCTTTGCAGACGGCCATGCCCGTGCTCAGCCGTTCCGACGCGGAATACGTCGTCCTGTCCGATACGACGGTGCTGTGCACCATCGATTTTGCCGCCGTTCTGAAAGAACACGTGGACTCCGGGTGCGACATCACCATCATCGCCAAGGCCGGCCGCGCCGACGGCAAGACGCGCCAGCCGCTGGCCGTGAAGCTCGGCGAAGACGGCAAGATCGTCGACCTGGCCGTGGATTACTGCGCGCCTGCGGACTATCTGGCCGGCATGAGTATGTTCATCATGCGCCGCGAAAAGCTCAGACAGGTCATCCGCGAGATGGTGCCGCACGGCAAATACCATCTCGAGCGGGATTTCATCCTGCCGGAGTACAACGCGGGCAATCTCAAGGTCAACGTCTACCCGTTCCACAATGTGGCGCTGTTCAACCAGAGCGTGGACGAGTATTACGCCAATAACATGAAGCTGCTCGAGGCCGACGTGCGCAGCAGCCTCTTCCGCAGCGAGATCCCCATCTACACCAAGGTGCGCGACGCCGTGCCGACGCTCTTCGGCCAGCACGGGCAGGCGGCCAACTGCCTCATTGCCGACGGCTGCCACATCTTCGGCAGCGCGGAAAACTCCGTCATCTTCCGCGAGGTCGACATCGACGACGGCGCTTCCGTGCGCGACTCGATCGTCATGCAGGGCAGCAGGATCGGCGCCGGCGCGTCCGTGCGCTATTGCATCCTCGACAAAAATGTTACCATTCGTCCGGGCACGCAGCTGCTCGGATCCAAGGATCACCCGCTGGTGGTCGACAAAGGAGATACCGTATGAAAATCGCAGTTGTTGCCTCTGAGGCCGCGCCGTTCGTCAAGACCGGCGGCCTCGGCGACGTCATGCAGGCGCTCCCGCTTGCGCTTTCCCGGCAGAAAAACACCTATGTGAGCCTGTTCGTGCCGTATTACAGCCAGATCAAGTATTCCGGCAAGTGGCAGACGGAGTTTCTCGGCGCGTTCGACGTGCCGCTGGCATGGCGGCGCGAGTATGTCGGCATTTTCCGTCTCAAGACCCGCCGCAAAAAGCTCCAGATCTACTTCATCGACAACGAGCACTACTTTAACCGCGGCGGCATCTACGGCTTTGCCGACGACGGCGAACGCTACGCCTACTATTCCAAAGCCGTGCTCGCGGCGATGAACTATCTTGAGCTGCGGCCCGACGTCGTCAGCTGCCACGACTGGCAGGCGGCGCTCATCCCGCTGCTGCTCAAGACCGAATACCGCGGCTGCTTCCCGGACACGAAGAGCGTCTTCACCATCCACAACATCGAATATCAGGGCAAGTGCAACCTGCAATTCAACTACGACGTGCTGGGTCTCGGCGCCGACTGCGACGAGATCCTGCGCTTCGACGACTGCACGAACTTCATGAAATCTGCCATCGTCATGGCCGACCGCGTCACGACCGTCTCCGAGACGTATGCGCAGGAGCTGCACTATCCGTATTATTCCCACGGGCTCGACGGCGTGCTGCAAAGCAGGGGCGGGGACTTCACCGGCATCACCAACGGCATCGATATGCAGCTGATCGACCCGGAAAAGATGCCCTCCATCGCGGAGAACTACACCGCAAAGACGCTGCGCGCGGGCAAAACGGCCAACAAGCTTGCGCTCCAGAAAAAGGTCGGCCTGCCCGAAGACCGCGACGTCGCCGTCCTGGCGATGGTCACGCGCCTGGCCGGGCACAAGGGCATCGATCTGCTGTGCTACATCGCCGAGCGGCTTTTGCAGCGGCGCGTGCAGCTGGTCATCATCGGCACGGGCGAAGAAAAGTACGAGTGGTATCTCGGCACGCTGCGCGACCGCTTCGGCGACCGCGTGTCCGTCAACCTCATGTTTGACGGCGGACTTGCCGATCTCGTCTACGCCGCGTCGGATCTGTACCTCATGCCGTCGAAGTCCGAGCCATGCGGCCTGTCGCAGCTCATCGCCATGCGCATGGGCTCCGTGCCGGTCGTCAACGCCACCGGCGGGCTCAAGGACACCGTCTGGCCCTATAACGAGGCCGACGAGACGGGCCGCGGCTTTACCTTCCAGAGCTACAACGCCGACGATTTCCTCGCCGCCATCGACCGCGCGCTCGCGCTGTATTACAACGCGCCCGACAAGTGGCTGCGGCTGGCGCAGAACGACATGAATGTCGACTCCGGCTGGGAGATCCCGGCGGAGAAGTATATGGCGCTGTTCCGCGCGGTGTGCGGGCAGTGACACGTTTGTTTTCAATTCCGGACAGATAAGGATCAGATAAAGCAATGACAAAAGAGAAACTTCTTCAGAACCTTCAGGAATGCTGCGACCGGCTGTTCGGCTGCTCGCTGGAAATGGCCACGGAAAAGCAGGCCTACCGCGCCGTATGCGTGACGGTCCGTGAGCTGCTCGAGGATGCGCGCCGCGATTTTGCCGAGCAGACCTGCGCCAACGAACGCAAGCAGGTGTATTATATGTCGATGGAATTTCTGGTCGGCACGAGCCTGCGCAACAACCTTTACAACATGGGTCTGCTCGAACCCGTCGGCGAAATTCTGGACGGGCTCGGCTTCAGTCTCGAGCATCTGTGCGCGCTCGAACCGGACGCGGGCCTCGGCAACGGCGGCCTCGGGCGGCTTGCCTCGTGCTATATGGACGCGGCCACGGGTCTTGACTACCCCGTGACGGGCTTCTCCATCCGCTATGAGTTCGGCATCTTCCGCCAGAAGATCGTCGACGGCTGGCAGATGGAATTCCCCGACAACTGGCTCGAAATGGGCGACGTGTGGCTGCATCCGCGCAAGGACGACGCCGTGGAGGTGCGCTTCGGCGGCGAGGTCCACGAATGGATGGACGGCGACAAGTTCAAGGTCGCGCAGACGGGCTATCAGTCGGTCATCGCCGTGCCGCACGACCTCTATATTTCCGGTTACGGCTCCAAGGCCGTCAACAAGCTCACGCTCTGGAGCGCGAGTATGCCGCAGAGCTTCGATATGAGCGCGTTCTCGCGCGGCGATTACGTCCGCGCGCTCGAGCAGAACACCATGGCCGAGGCCATCTCCAAGGTTCTCTATCCCGCGGATAACCACCTCAACGGCAAGCGCCTGCGTCTGCGCCAGCAGTATCTGCTCGTGTCGAGCTCCTTGCAGGCCATCCTGAACGAGCATCTGAAGAATTATCACACGCTGGAAAACCTGGCCGACAAGGTCGCCGTCCACATCAACGACACCCACCCGGCGCTGTGCGTTCCGGAGCTGATGCGGCTGCTGATCGACGAGCATGACTTCGGCTGGGACCGCGCGTGGGAGATCACGTGCAAAACGCTCTCCTACACGAACCATACCGTCATGGCCGAGGCGCTCGAGCGCTGGCCCGAGAGCCTGTTCTGCGAGCAGCTGCCGCGCATCGACGCCATCTGCCGCGAGATCAACCGCCGCCTGATGGAAAAATTGCAGCGCGTGTACCCGAACGACCCCGGCAAGTGGGAATATATGGCCGTTGTGGCAAACGGCGAGGTGCGCATGGCGAACCTGTGCCTGGCCTGCTGCCATAAGATCAACGGCGTGTCGCAGCTGCACACCGATATTCTGGAAAAGACCATTTTCCGCGATTATTACGAGCTCGACCACAGCCGCTTCTGCAACGTCACGAACGGCATAGCTTACCGCCGCTGGCTGTGCCAGTCGAACCCGGCGCTCACCGGCTACCTGAAGGAGCTGATCGGCGACGGGTTCCTCAGGGACGCCAACGCGCTCGAAGCGCTGCTGCAATACCGCGACGATCTGGAAGTGCTGGAGAATCTGCGCGCCATCAAGCGCAAAAACAAGGTGCGTCTGGCCAGATATATCGCCGAGCACAACGGCGTGAACGTCGACCCGGACTCCATCTTCGATGTGCAGGTCAAGCGTCTGCACGAGTATAAGCGCCAGCTTCTGAACATTCTCTATATCCTGACGCTCTATAACCGGATCAAGGACGATCCGACGCTCGAAATTTATCCGCAGACGTTCATCTTTGCGGCCAAGGCGTCGGCGGGCTATTACCTTGCCAAGCAGATCATCTCGCTGATCGTCGCTGTGTCGAACCTTGTGAACGCCGATCCGCAGGTGCAGAACAAGCTCAAGGTCGTCTTCATCGAGGATTATAAAGTCTCGCTGGCCGAGATCATCATCCCGGCTGCCGACCTCTCCGAGCAGATCTCCGTCGCCGGCAAAGAGGCGTCCGGTACGAGCAACATGAAGCTCATGATCAACGGCGCGGTCACGCTCGGCACGCTCGACGGCGCGAACGTCGAGATCCGCCAGCAGGTCGGCGACGAGAATATGTTCCTGTTCGGCATGAATGCCGACGAGGTACAGGCGCTGTGGCAGCGCGGCTACGATCCGCGGCAGTTCATGACGCCCGAACTCGACCGCGTTTTGCAGATGCTGACCTCGGGCGTGCTCGGCCAGCGGTTCGACGACGTCGCCGCTTCGCTCACGACCACGCGCTTCGGCGCGGCCGACAGCTATATGACGGTCGCCGACTTTGAAAGCTACAAGGCCGCGAAGCTCCGCGCCGTCGAGGCCTATCAGGACCGCAGGCGCTTCGCGCAGATGTCGCTGACGAACACCGCGAAGGCCGGGATCTTCTCGTCCGACCGCTCAGTCGGGCAGTACGCGCAGGAGATCTGGAATCTGTAACGGAATACTTCATATCCGCGCAAAGGGCCGGCTCCGCCGGCCCCTTATTTTGAGGTTTGGACGGTAAATACATGAGAATTCTCTATGACAGCAAGCTCTCGCAGTTCAAAACGCCTTTCGGCACGCTGAAAAAAGACGAAGGCTGCGCGATCCATATCATGATCCCGTGTTCATGCCGCACGACGGCGGTCAGTCTCGTTTTGCAGGCGGAGGACGGCCGGGAACTGCGCCGCGTGACGCTGGAAAAGGAGCGGGACGACACACTCTACGACACGTGGGGCGGCGGATTTTCCGTTTCCGACGCCGGGCTGTATTTCTATTACTTCTTCATCACCACGCAGGACGGCGCATTCCGCCTGTTCAAGCAGGGTACGAGCGACACCAACATGGAGGATGGCGGTCTGTGGCAGCTGAGCGTGCTCGAAGACCGGCATCCCGTCCCGGACGGCTACGCGGGCGCGGTCATGTATCAGATCTTCCCGGATCGCTTCTGTCAGGCCGGGACGTGCGACCTGAAGGGCAAGCTCCGTCCGTACTGGGTGCATGAAAACAGGGACGACGTGCCGGTCTACCTCCCGGATGCGCACGGCGAGGTGCTCAATAACGACTTTTACGGCGGCAATCTGAACGGTATCCGCGAAAAGCTGCCGTATTTGCAGTCGCTCGGCGTGGAGATCCTTTATCTGAACCCGATCTTCTTCGCCTGGTCGACGCACCGGTACGACACGTGTGATTATAAGCGCATCGACCCCATGCTCGGCACGGAGGAGGATTTCCGGGCGCTGTGCGACGCGGCGCACGCGCATGGGATGAAGGTCATTCTCGACGGCGTGTTCAGCCACGTCGGCAGCCGCAGCGGGTATTTCCAGCAGGCCGTGCAGGATCCGGATTCTCCCTATCGCGGCTGGTTCCGGTTCAAACACTATCCCGACGTGTACGAGAGCTGGTGGGGCATCACGACGCTGCCGTGCGTCGACAAGTCGAACGCGGATTTCATCCGGTATATCATCGACGATGACGATTCCGTCGCCGTGCGCTGGCTGAAGCTCGGCGCGGACGGATGGCGGCTGGATGTCGTCGACGAGCTGCCTGATGCGTTCCTCGCGCGCCTGCGCGACCGCATCCGCGCGGTCAAGCCCGACGCGATGCTCATCGGCGAGGTGTGGGAGGACGCCTCCAACAAGATCGCCTACGACCATCGCCGCCGGTATTTTACCGGCCGTCAGCTCGATTCCATCATGAATTACCCGTGGCAGAAGGCCATTTTGCGCTATGTCCGCGGCGAGGACGACGGCGCGGATCTCGGCGCGTCCATCCAGACCATCGCCGAAAATTACCCGCCCGACGTGCTGCAATGCGTGATGAACATCCTCTCCACGCACGATACGCCGCGCGCCATCAACGCGATCCTCGACCCGCGCGACGGCGACCGCGCGGAGCTTGCGCAGCGTCATTTTACGCCAGAGCAGCTGCGCGAGGGCAAAAAACGCCTCAAAATGGCGGCCTTTTTGCAGTTCATGCTGCCCGGAATGCCGTGCGTCTACTATGGCGACGAGGCCGGGATGACCGGCTACCGCGATCCGTTCAACCGCGCGTTCTATCCGTGGGGCAGGGAAGACGGCCGCCTGATCGACTTCTACCGCGCGCTTGCGCGCGTGAAAAAGAACAGCCCGGCGCTGCGGCGCGGCGCGGTGCTCGTTTTGCAGGCGGGAGCCGGGCGGCTGCTGCTGCTGCGGCAGTACGCGGGAAAGAGCGTCGCCGTCTGCTGCAACCGCGCGGCGGAGCCGTGGACGCTGCCGCACAGCGGCAGGATTTTGCTCGGCGGCGGCATCGAGGAATACGACGGCGATACCGTCACGATCGCGCAGGGCGGCTTCTGCGCGATGGAAAAGGAATAAGACAGCAAAATTACCGTGCCGAAGGGCGCGGTAATTTTTTTAATAAATATTCCACCAATCCTATTGACAAGATAGGAATTATATGCTAAGATACGGCCATCAAAAGGAAAGACCCCATACAGGGGCAGGGAAGTGAGGGCGGTCTTATGAAACTGCAAGCGCCGCGATGTCGAATGTGTCCCGTCTGAGCAGAAATTCCATCCAACACAACCACACATTCTGACTGAAAAAAGGAGATTATTATCATGGCGAACATTTATACTTCCGCAGACCAGCTGATCGGCAAGACTCCGCTGCTGGAGCTCACGCATATCGAAAAGGAAGAGAACCTCAAGGCCAGAGTCCTGGCCAAGCTCGAATACTTCAATCCCGCCGGCTCCGTCAAGGACCGCATCGCAAAGAAAATGATCGACGACGCCGAGGCCAAGGGCGCGTTGAAGCCCGGCTCCGTCATCATCGAGCCGACCTCCGGCAATACCGGCATCGGCCTGGCCTCCGTCGCAGCCGCGCGCGGCTACCGCATCATCATCGTCATGCCTGAGACGATGTCCGTCGAGCGCCGCCAGATCATGAAGGCGTATGGCGCGGAGCTCGTCCTGACCGAGGGCGCAAAGGGCATGAAGGGCGCCATCGCCAAGGCCGACGAGCTGGCGAAGGAGATCCCGAACAGCTTCATCCCCGGTCAGTTTGTCAATCCTGCCAACCCGCAGGCGCACATCGAAACCACCGGCCCGGAGATCTATGAAGACACCGACGGCAAGGTCGACATCTTCGTCGCGGGCGTCGGCACCGGCGGCACCGTCACGGGCGTGGGCAAGTATCTCAAAAGCAAAAACCCGAATGTGAAGGTCGTCGCCGTCGAACCGGCCACGTCGCCGGTTTTGTCCAAGGGCGTCGCGGGCGCGCACAAGATCCAGGGCATCGGCGCGGGCTTTGTGCCCGACGTGCTCGACACGAAGGTCTATGACGAGGTCTTCCCCGTCTCGAACGAGGACGCCTTTGCCACCGGCAAGCTGATCGGCCGCAAAGAGGGCGTTCTGGTCGGCATTTCGTCCGGTGCGGCGGTCTTTGCCGCGACAGAGCTTGCCAAACGGCCCGAAAACGCGGGCAAGACGATCGTCGTCCTGCTGCCCGACACCGGCGACCGGTATCTGTCCACGCCGCTGTTCGCGGATTGATAATATCCACCGCTGCACGGAGCTGCGTATACGCCCTGTAGAGGCCGATGCCCACATCGGCCCGGCAGAAAGCACCTTTTTTACGGAAATCTGCGGCGAATTCGAAACTTCCCAACGGGCCGATGTGGGCATCGGCCCCTACGCAAATTTGGAAAGTCCAGCAAAAAACCAGACCGCAAACCAGCGAAGCGTTTGCGGTTTGGTTTTTTATGCGGCATCGATGGAACACCTTTTGCAGGCATCGGCCCCTACAGGTGCTTGGAAGAAATGCGAAGCACTGTACACAATGACTTTTTTATGCTATAATCTCTGAGAAATTTCCGGAACAGGAGGCATTTCTATGATCCCGACCAAAGAGCAGGCGTGGGACCTGCTGTGTGAATATAACGAGGGCGAGTTCCATCGCCTGCACGCGCGCATCGTGGGCGACGTGATGCGCTATTTTGCCATCGAGCTGGGCTACGGCGCGGAGGCTGATTTCTGGCAGATCGTCGGTATCCTCCACGATCTGGACTTCGAGCAGTACCCCGGGCAGCACTGCACGAAGGAGCAGCAGATCCTGCGCGAAAAGGGGGTGGACGAGCGTCTGGTCCACGCCGTCGTGAGCCACGGCTATCTGCTGACCGTCGACGTGCAGCCCGAGCACCAGATGGAAAAGGTGCTCTACGCCACCGACGAGCTGACCGGCCTCATCGGCGCGGTCGTGCGGATGCTGCCGACGAAGAGCGTGCAGGACTTGCAGCTCAAGTCACTCAGGAAAAAGTTCAAGGATAAGAAATTTGCCGCCGGCTGCTCGCGCGAGGTCATCGAGCGCGGCGCGGATATGCTCGGCTGGAGTCTTGACGAGCTGATGGAAAAGACGATTGCCGCCATGCAGGCGTCCCCGGCTGCCAATGGGAACTGAAAAGGTACTCGTCGCCATGTCGGGCGGCGTGGATTCCTCCGTCGCGGCGAAGCTGCTGACCGACGCGGGCTATGACTGCGTGGGCTGCATGATGAAGCTCTACGACAACGAGGACGCCGGGATCCCGAAGGGCCACACCTGCTGCTCGCTCGATGATGCGGAGGACGCGCGCAGCGTCGCGTATAAGCTGGGCTTCCCGTTTTACGTGTTCAATCTCAAGGATAAGTTCGCCGAATGCGTCATCGACCGGTTTGTGGATGCCTACGAGCACGGTCTGACGCCGAATCCCTGCATCGACTGCAACCGCTGGCTGAAATTTGACAAGCTCTTCGAGCGCGCGGACATCATGGGCTGCCGCTATGTCGCCACCGGCCACTATGCGCGCGTCGAGGAACAGAACGGGAAATTCGTCCTCAAAAAGGCGCTCGATGAGACGAAGGATCAGAGCTACGTGCTCTATGACCTGACGCAGGAGAAGCTCGCGCGCGTCAAATTTCCGCTCGGCGCGTTCCGCAAGACCGACGCGCGTGAGATTGCGGCCGGGGCCGGGCTCATCAACGCCCGCAAGCACGACAGCCAGGACATCTGCTTCGTCCCGGACGGCGATTACGCGAAGGTCATCGAGCGGCGCACCGGCAAAACGCCCGCGCCCGGGCCGTTCGTCGACCTTCAGGGCAATGTCGTCGGCACGCACCGCGGCATCATCCACTATACTGTCGGCCAGCGGCGGGGACTTCGGATGCCGTCCGATGGCAAGATCTACGTCGTGAAGATCATCCCGGAGACGAATACCGTCGTCGTCGGGCCGAACGAAGCGCTCTTTACGCGCGAATGCCGCGTGGAAAATATGCACTGGGTATCGGGCGAAGCACCCGCGCTGCCGCTGCGGTGCAGCGCCAAAACGCGCTACCGTCAGCCGGAAAAGCCCTGCACCGTCTACCCGGACGGGCAAACCGGCGTGAAGCTCGTCTTCGACGAGCCGCTGCGCGCTGTCACGCCGGGGCAGTCGGCTGTGCTGTATGCCGGCGACGTGGTGCTCGGCGGCGGCATCATCGCCCGCGCGGAAATCTGAAATACGGATCGACGCCCTTCCTGCGTTTGCGCGCGGCGGGGGCGTTTTTCTTCGGAAAAACCGTTCTTAACGCAGCCTTAACGCGACGCGGTTCATTCTGTATGATAAGATAGAATAGGGGAGTTGAGTATGAACAAAATGAATCCGACCCGGCGCGAACGGCTGCATCAGCTGTTTCCCGTTTCCTGGCGCGATCTGGGCGTGTGTCTGGCCTTTCTGGCCGCGGCGGCGGTTTTGTGCGCGCTGCTGCGGATGATCGATTCGTCCGACGTGTTCGTCGCGCTGATCTTCGAGCTGGCCGTGGTGCTCGTTTCGCGCTTTACCGACGGGTATCTGTTTGGCCTGCTGGCCTCGGTCATCAGCGTTGTCGGCGTCAACTGGATCTTTACCTATCCCTATATGCAGCTCAACTTCACCATCGCGGGATATCCGCTGACGTTTCTGGTGATGCTGGCCGTGTCGATCGTGGTCAGCACGCTCACGACGCAGATCAAGCAGCAGGAAAAGCTCCGCGCGGAGGCCGAAAAGGAAAAGATGCGCGGCAACCTCCTGCGCGCCGTCTCGCATGATATCCGCACGCCGCTGACGGCCATCATCGGCGGCATCGACGCGATTCTGGAAAACGGCGACAAAATTTCGCCCGAGACGCGCGAGAGTCTGCTCGTCAACATCCGCGACGAGTCGAACTGGCTCATCGGCGTGGTGGAAAATCTGCTGTCGGTCACGCGCGTGTCGGGCGGTGCGTCGAGCCTGAAAAAGCAGCTCGAGGCCGGTGAAGAGACGCTCGGCGCGGCTGCGCGGAAATTCCAGCGGCACTATCCGCAGACTGCGGTCGCCATCAAGGCGCCCGATGCGCTTTTGATGATCCCGATGGACATGATCCTCATCGAACAGGTGCTCATCAACCTGATGGAAAACGCCGTGCAGCACGGCAAAACGACGACAAAGATCGACCTGCGGCTGTATCAGGCGGGCAAAAACGCCGTGTTTGAGGTCGCGGACAACGGCTGCGGCATCGCGCCCGAGCTGCTGCCGCACCTGTTTGACGGCTATATGACACACACGAGCGACGGCGGCTCCGACCAGAAGCGCAATATGGGCATCGGCCTGTCCGTCTGTATGTCCATCGTACAGGCGCACGGCGGCCGTATGTCCGCGAAAAACCGCGAAAGCGGCGGCGCGCTGCTGCAATTCACACTTCCGTTGGAGGATAAAAAGAATGAAGATCAAAGAGAAAATCCTGCTGATCGAGGATGAACGCACCATCCGCAGCTTCATGCAGGCCATCCTGACGGCCAACGGCTACGACGTGCTCATGGCCGGGACCGGCGCGATGGCCAATACGATGATCTCATCGCACTGCCCGGACGTCATCATCCTGGACCTCGGCCTTCCGGATATGGACGGCATGACCATTCTCCGCAGCGTCCGCCAGTGGTCCAAGGTGCCCATCCTTGTCGTCTCCGCGCGCACGCACGAGCGCGACAAGGTCGAGGCGCTCGACGCGGGCGCGGACGATTACCTGACGAAGCCCTTCGGCACGGAGGAGCTGCTCGCGCGCATCCGCGCGGCTGTGCGGCATACGCGCACGCCCGACGGCGGCACGGCCGTGGCAAATTCCGGGGTGTTTACGGCAGGGGAGCTGACCATCGACTACGGCAAGCACCGCGTGTTCATTGCGGGCGCCGACGCCAATCTGACGCAGAACGAGTATAAGCTCGTGGCGCTGCTGGGCCTGCACGCGGGCAAGGTTCTGACGTATGATTACCTCATTAAGGAGCTCTGGGGCCCGAGCGCGCGCAGCGACAATCAGATCCTGCGCGTCAATATGGCCAATATCCGCCGCAAGATCGAGAAAAACCCAGCCCAGCCGGTGTATATTTTCACCGAGGCGGGCGTGGGCTACCGCATGATCGAAGGCGACTGAAACAGGAACAGACCGCAAGCCCGGCTTGCGGTCTGTTTTTTTGTGATAGCCGATGTGGGCACCGGCCCCTACAAGCGCACGATCTATCGCTTTTCATTGCAGGGGCGGGCGACTCTGTCCGCCCGGCAGGATCACAATACGCCGGCCCAGTCCGTGATGCGCACGCCGCGGTAATAATAGCGCAGGATGGCGCGGTAGTCGAAGCCGAGCGCCGCGGCGGCGTTCGCGCCGTATTGGCTCATGCCGACGCGGTGACCGTAGCCGAGCACGTCGAAGCGGAATGTCCCGTCCTGCTCCGTGAGCGTGAATTTTGTGGAATTGAGCCCGAACAGCCCGCGCAGCTGCGTGCCGCGGAAGCGCCTGCCGCCGATCACGGCCGTGTCCACGCCGCCGCCTGCCGTGCGTGTGAGCGACGTGACCCACCCGGACGGATCGCCGCGCAGACAAAGACCGTCGTCCTGCGATTGCAGCTTCTGCGCGAAAGCAGCGGCGGAAACCGTGACGCTGCTCGCATATTTCGCCGCCGACTGCTCGCCGGGGCTTTCGACCGGCTGCAAATACGGCACGTCCGTGCCCCAGACGGCGGCCGCAGCCTCCGTTGTGCCGCCCGAGCAGGAAAAATAGACCGCCTCGATGAGTGCGCCGTCGTATGTCAGCACCTCGCCCGCCGTTTCCGTGACCGCACGGGCGGCTTTTTCCCATGCATCGTCAAAGTCCGCGCCGAGGCGCGTTTGCAGCTCGTCCTCCGTCCGGCACGCCTGACAGCAGGCGCTGTCCGTGCAGACGTCGGCGTTTTCGTGCTTGCCGTGCGCCATCTGCCGGCAGGTGAACGTGCGCGCGGCGACGGCCTGCGCCTTCAAAGCCTCTTCTTCAAACGACGCGGGCATCTCCGACAGGACGACCCGCGTCAGGTACTTGTCCACCGGCTCCGTCTGCACCGTGCCGCCGCACAGTACGCGCACGGTTCGTTCCTCCTGCGCCGGTTCTGCCGGCTGCACAACGAGCACCAGCGGCTCCTGCACGGGCGCCGCCTTTCCCGCTGCCGACGGGATCAGCAGCACCGCCGCCAGCGACAAAAGCCCTGCTTTTACAATGACAGACATATCCGCACCGTCCTTTCTGCCCAAGTCTATGGCGCGCGCGGCGGCGATATGCCCGCCGTATCCTGCGTTTGATTTACATAAATCTTGACACATTTTCGCGCAGGAAGTATAATATATCGAAATGTATCAAGAAAGATTGGAGCTGCACCTATGAAGCACGCTTTGAAAGTCATCCTGCCCATCGTGCTCGTTCTGGCGATCATCATCGGCGCCTGCTGGTTTTTCCTGATCGCGCGGCGCGACGTGACCGAGACGATCTTTACCTATTGGGGCAACCACTTCTATAACGCCGGGCGATACGACCGCGCGATCTTCTTCTACCGGCAGGCCGCGCGCCTGAATCCGAAGGATGCGAAGCTCGCCACGTGGCTTTCCGAGGCGTATATCCGCAGCGGCAACTACACAAAGGCCGAATACACGCTCGTCAACGCCATCACGCAGACGCCCGATTCGGCAGAGCTGTATCTTGCGCTGTGCAAGGCGTATGTCGCGCAGGACAAGCTGCTCGACGCGGAGAATATGCTCGGCCGCATCACGAACGACGCCGTGCGTACCGCGCTGGACGCGATGCGCCCGGCCGATCCCGTGATCGAGCCTGAAAGCGGCTATTACAGCGAATACATCGACGTGACCATCGCCGGGACGGACGGGACGGTCTATGCTGTTCTGAACGGCGACTTTCCTTCCTCCGAGCGAGATCTTTACACCGCGCCGTTTACCCTCGCGGGCGGCGAGAGCAAGATCGTCGCCATCAGCGTCGGTGAAAACGGGCTGGTGAGCAACGCGGTCTACGCGGGCTACACGGTCGGCAACGTCGTCGAGCCCGTGACCCTCAGCGATCCCGGCCTTGACGCCTATGTGCGCGGGCTGCTCGGCAAGACTGCCGCCGATACCATCATGTCGGACGAGCTGTGGGCCGTGGAGACGCTCGATCTGCCCGATACCGTCGCCGCGCTCGACGATCTGCCGCTGTTCACAGGGCTGCGGGCCTTGTCCCTGCACCACGCGACGACGATGGATCTGACCGTCCTGTCGCGTCTGCCGACGCTGCGGACGCTCGATCTGTCGGGCTGCACGCTCTCGTCGTCAGCTATGGAGACGATCGTTGCGCTGCCCGATCTGACGAGCCTCAATCTGGACGGCTGCGCCATTGCCGATATCGGTGCGCTGGCCGGTCTGCAAAAGCTCGAATACCTGAACCTCAGCAACAACTCCATCTCCGATCTGACTGCGCTCAGCGCGCTTTTGCAGCTGAAGGAGCTGCATCTGACGAACAATCCCGTCACGTCGCTCAACAATCTCAAAAACTGCACCGGGCTTGAGACGCTCTACGCCGAGCAGTGCGCGATCACGCGCATCGCGGGTCTGACCGATCATACGAAGCTGCAAACGCTGAACCTGTCGAATAACCAGATCTCCGATATTTCCGTGCTGGCCACGTGTACGGCGCTGCAAAACGTCAATATCAGCAGCAACGCCGTGGCGGACATCTCCGTGCTGGCCGGTCTGCCGTCGCTTGTCGATCTGTACGCCGCGAGCAACAAGCTGACGAGCTTCCCCGCGTTCCCGGCCGATACGCCGCTGTGGCACGTGGATATCAGCCACAACGAGATCGCCGATCTGTCCGGTCTTGCGGGCAATCTGTCCATCAACTTCATCTACGCCGATTACAACAAGATCGCCTCGGTGGCGGCGCTGGAATCGTGCTCGATGCTCGTGCAGATGGATCTGTGGGACAATCCCGTAAACGCCGACGAGGTCAAAAAATTGCAGGACGTCGGCATCATCGTCAATTATAATCCCAATTACAAGGAAGCCGAACCCGCAGCATAATAAAAATATTCCAGACCGCAAGCGTTGCTTGCGGTCTGGTTTTTAGGTAAACCTTCCGGGTAGGTGTAGGGGCGGGCGCCCGACCTCTCCGTCCCGGCTTCGCCGAGCCGCCTCCCCTTCACAAGGGGAGGCTTTGGAATACGCACCATCCAAGGCTCCCCTTGCGAAGGGGAGCTGGCGCGAAGCGCCTGAGAGGTCGAAATCGGCGGGCCGATGTGGGCATCGGCCCCTACAACTCAGAGGGCAGATATTGCAAAAAACCAGACCGCAAACCAGCGAAGCGTTTGCGGTCTGGAAAGGAAGAAACGAAATTACTGCAAATTGAGGGCGGGGTTCATATAATAGACGTTTTTCTCGTCCAGACGCTGGCGCAGCAGCTCGATGGCCTCGCCGAAGCGCTGGAAGTGGACGATCTCGCGCTCGCGCAGGAAGCGGATGACGTCGTTGACATCCGGATCGTCGGAGATGCGCAGAATGTTGTCGTACGTGACCCGGGCTTTCTGTTCGGCAGCGAGATCCTCCGTGAGATCGGCGATCGGGTCGCCGGTGACGGCCATCGTCGCCGCGCTCCACGGCGTACCGGAGGCCGCCTGCGGATAGACGCCCGCGGTATGGTCGACAAAGTAGTTTGCAAAGCCTGCCGACTGGATCTGCTCCTCGGTCAGCGTGCGCGTGAGCTGATGGACGATGGTGCCGACCATCTCCAGATGGCCCAGCTCCTCGGTGCCGATGTCGGTCAGAAGACCCTTGAGCTCGGGGTACGGCATGGAATAGCGCTGGCTTAAGTACCGCAGCGACGCGCCAAGCTCCCCATCGGGGCCACCATACTCCATTATGCTACAATATAGGGTAAATTAAAAAGTGAGTTTATAGTGGATGGTTAGGAGCATTTGAGACTTGTCGAAGAGGCATTTATCAATGATCCGTTGGGCGGATTCGTGCTTCTGGGCAACGGTGGCGGTAGAAGAACGGAGCGTATCAAGTGTAGCGGCGATGGCCGAACGAAGGGAAGACGCGGTATCGGGGAGCGGGTCGCCGTTGGCGCTTTGAATCTCTGCATCGATGGCGTCGATCTGCCGTTGCAGCTGCTGCCGGGCGATCTTGTAATCCGCCAACGTTTCGGCTCCGTCGAGATAGGCGTCGCGCAGACGGCTGATGCGGCCAGCAAGGCGTGTGCGGCGCTGCTGCAACTCGCGCGTGCTGTCGGCAGGGACGATGCGTTTGACGGTGCAGGAAACGGACTCGGCGAACGTCAGATCATGCTGGAGCTGCTGCATAAAAGCATCCTCTAGGATATCGACGGAAATGTGCTGCGAGGTCGTGCACTTGCCGTGCAGCCGCCCGTTGCACTGCATATAATGCGGCGCGGTGAATGCGAGCGTACTGCCGCAGTTCGGGCAGCGAACGATGCCGCAAAGCCAGTGCTTGCGATCACCGGCGGGCTTACTGTGCCAACTCCAGAGACTCTTCAGCTCCGCAATCCGCGCTTGCGCAGCGTCCCACGTCGGCATATCGATGATGGCGGGGTGTGCAGAATCGGCGATGATGCTGTCGGCGTTGCGGAAGTCGCGCCGCGTTTTGCCGGTCGGCGTCCAGCGGAGCTTGCCGATGTAAACAGGATTGTTCAGGATATAGTCAACCGTCCGGTTCTCAAACGGGTTGCCGCGGTGCGTTTTGATGCCGCGCCCGTTGATGGACTTGGCCAGCCCGTACATTGCTTCGCCGTCGACAAAACGGCGGAAGATCTCACGCACGATCTCGGCCTCCTCCGGGACAATGACGAGTGCGTGATCCTCGACCTTGTAGCCAAAGGCCGGCGTGGCTTGCAGGACGCCTTTTTTCGCGTTGACCGTCATGGAGCGCTTGACCTCTTCGGACAGCCGAATGGAATAAAATTCGTCCATCCACTCGATGATGCGCTCGATCAGACTGCCGAAGGGGCCGGCAATGAGCGGCTCAGAGACGGAGACGACGTCGACCTTGCATTTTGAACGCAGAATGGACTTGTAAAAAATAGATTCCTCCTGATTGCGCGCGAAGCGGGAGTACTTCCAGACGACGATAACATCAAATGGATGGGAAGGATCCTTTGCGGACGCGATCATCCGCTGGAAACCAGGACGCTTGTCGGCAGCGCGCCCGGAAATGCCGTCGTCGTGAAAGATGTAGTCCGGAAGCAGGATCAAGCCGTTTTTTGCGGCGTACTCGCGGATCTTGACGAGCTGAGAATCAGGGGAAAGCTCCATCTGGTCGTCGGTTGAAACGCGAATGTAGGCCGCAGCCATACGCAGATCGGGCATAAAGCACCTCCAAAGTTTTATAATACCGCTCCGACGTTTGTCGGGGCGGTGATTTTTTTATCCGCGGAACCAGCCGACGGAAGGATCCAGCAGATCGACTGCAAACAGCGTGAGGATAAAGGCCGTGAGACAAAGGCAGATAACAAACAGCGCCTTGATCCATTGATCTTTGTTGTGGTTTACGGATTTCAGGTCGGCGATGCGCGCCTCGTATACCTCATCCTTCGTCGCGCTGCGCTCGACGACCTCATACTGCGCAGTATCGGCGGCAACGCCGAGCGCGTCGCAGATGGCGGCCAGCGGCGCGGGCGAACACTCAGCGGCCGAGCAGATACATGATCTGCGGTGCGATCCTGCCAAAAAGGACGCAGCCAAGGCAGATCGCAAGCGTGACAACGATGATGATCTTCCGGACGCGCCGGGGCCCCGCAACGGCAAGTGCGTACTCTTCGGGTGACAGATGCGCGGTATACTCGTCGTACAGCTTGCGCCCGGCATCGTCTGCAAATTTGTTATCATAGATCAGGCAAAAATCGACGAGCGTGCCAATGCCCCAAAAGCCGAGCGTAATGAGCCAAAGCAAACCAGTCCAGATCTTGCCGACGTAAAACCGGTGCGCGCCGAGGCCGCCGAGAAAGATGCAGAGCAGCAGGGCGGTCGTGCGCTTCTTCTGCGCGGGCTGCGCCTGCGCACGGGATTCGGCCTTTGCCTGATCGCGGACATAATTCACAGTTCCGCATCCGCAGTATGGGCAAATGAGAGCCTCGTCGTCAATTTGCTTGCCGCATTTGTTGCAATACATAGTCAGCCCTCCGCAGGAGATGCAGCCGCCTGAATAACCGGATCGGAGTCACGGAATGAGCGGACAGCAGAAATATCATCCGCGAGATGCAAAAGCCCTGCCCATGCGGCGACGGCCAAAAGGCACGGGAGCACAACGAGCAGGATTTTTCGCAAAACAGCGCGCATAGCAAATCTCCTATTTTTATACGATAGAATTTGTTAAGTCTCACGATTGTAATTCAAGAACAGATGTTCTATTATATACCTACGAGGAACTTACTTATATTCTAAACCGATACAGAATTAGAAACAATAGGGAAAGTACACGAAAAACACGCGGGCTTTTTGTGGAGAAATGGAGGACACGATGGAGGAAGTGCGGACAAAAATGCTTGACGAGCTGAAACGCATGGCAGAGCGGGCGACGCTGGAGCAGCTGAAGCTCGTGCTGCGGTTTTTGCGGAGCATCATAAAATAACGCCGGGGCACAGGCCCCGGCGGGGATTATGGATTGCACTTTGAACAGGCGGTGTAACCGGCGGCTTCGGCTTCGCCGAGCGTGGTGCGCTCTACGTGGTGGCCGCGGATCGCAGAGCAGGAACGGAGATGATATTTACTGCCAGCAGGCGTTATCCATACGATATGGGAATCGCGCTCGGATGCAAGAGAACTGGAAGCAGAGCTGTCATTGACGGCATCGTCATAACCATCGACGTAACCGGCAGAGTAACCTTCATCGTAACTGTCGTAGCGGACATTTTCGAGCTCATCTTCGTATTCCTGCCTGATTTCCTCGACTTCCTGCCGGGTATAGGTATTTGCCTGACAGCTGAAGAGGGCGAATGCGATGAGAAGTATATATACGATCATCAGCCCGTTGTCAAAGGCGTTACCGTTTTTGAATGATTTAAGCAAAGAGATACTCCTTATGCACTGAGCGAGTCATTTCATATCAGAATTGTAAGGGCTGCCATCCAAACAGTCATGATACCCATTGTAATAACCGTGCTTATACGAAGGTTCGTCCTTGCCAGACAAGTGCCTCATAAGCAAGGATTCGACCAAGCCCGTCAAAAGCAACGTTGCGGGAAACGCGAGAAAGGCGAGGATAATCGTAAGAATAAAAACGAGATAACCGGGGACGGTTTTGTTATCTGGGTCTTTGCACATACGCCAATGATTCAGCAGAGCGGCAATTACCCAAACGAGCAAAGACGCGCCGAGATACATGAGCCAATATTTAAAGTCCAAAATACCACCCTCTTCCAAGATACAGAAAATCCCGGGAACGGTCAAGCGCTCCCGGGATTTTTTGTATCTTTCGACGAAGGATTTTTTTGCAATTCCCCGACGAAGGCTTCGATCGCTGCCCATTTTTCAGGCGGCAGCGCCATCAGAAGCGAGATGAAGCGTTTGCGGAAAGAGTCGTCCGCGTCGGACATGATATCCGTGATAAGCAGTGCAAGCTCTTCGTTTGCGCTGCGCTGGACATACATCTCGCCTTCGCCGTCTTCGAGCCACGCGAGGGAGACATTGAACTCGCGGCAGATATCGGAGATGGTGCGGTCGCTGGGGGTTTTGTCGCCCGCGCATATTCTGGTTACAAACGAAGGGGAAATGTTCAGCCGCTCCGCAAACTTTGTTTTAGAGATACCGAGGTCAGAGACAAGAAACGCGATTCGATCGTTGATCGTGTTCATGGGTTCACCTTCTTTCTGCTGCAAGATTATCACATGACGGGCAATAAGTCAATAAATATTTTTTACCCAGACAAAAATAATGCTTGACAAATTGCTCAAGACAATATATGATGTGCCTAGGTAAAGAAAACACGTGAACAAGCGAGGTGAGATCAATGTCAGAGGAACAGAAGAAGCAGGCCGAGAAGATCTCGGAGGAAATCAACAGACTGACCCCGGAGATGCGCGAAAAGGCGCTGATCTTTATGCAGGGAATGGCTGCGATGGTGCAGCCGGTCAAGAACGGCAGGAAGGAGGCGTAACGCCTCCGGGCGCGGGCACATAGAATACACGAAAAGGAGGCGCGCGTATGGCGAGAAAGAAACCCGTTATCCGCACGGAAAGCTATGTATTTGTCGGCGGCGAGCCGGTGCGGTTTGACGATCTGCCGCTGGAACTGAAAGTCAAGGCCGCGACGGAGCTGAAGCTGCAACTGATGCGCGCGCTGTACCCGGGCGTGGAATTTTACGTGGAGAAAGAAAGGAACGCGGAACATGAAACATGAACCAAGAACCACGCTCGTGGTGACGGCGGGCGAGCTGCACGATCTGATCGAGGCGCTGGCGGCTGTGGAAGCGTGCTGCGCGACGGCGAAAAAGGCATACGCCATGGCGGACAATGCGGTGCGGGCGCAGGAAACGCACGCGAATGCCGAGCGCTATATGCGGCTGCTGCGGCGGTTACAGGAGACAGAGGCCGTCATGGCCGCCCGGAAGGGCAAGTACCCGGAGGCATTTTACACGTGGCTGGAATCCAAGTATCAATTCACGGCGTATCAGCTGGGGCTGATGGACGAAACGTTCCAGCAGTCGCTGTTTCGCGAGTGGGAAGCGGATTTCGGAGGAAAAGGAGCATCAACATGAGAGGAAACCTTGCAGAAGATCTGCGCGGGGCGCAGGAGACGACGGAAGAGCGCTGCGCGCGCATCTACGATGAGCGCCGGGCGCGAAAGGCCATGCGCCGCACGGCAAAGGCGATGTGTATGTGGCTGGGCGGCGCGATGTTTGTCGCATCGATGTTCGCGGCCGGCGTGGGGATGGACCGCGAAGCGCTGTTTTCCGGGGCCGTGGCATTCGCCGCGACGCTGTACGGAGGAATCGGATGGATCCGAATCGTGTGGTGGTGAGGCTCACCCCGGCGCAGCTGGATGATATCGTCGACGCGCTCATCGCCTACGCCGACGACTGCGCCGAGGACGCGGAGATTTTAAACAGCATGAGCCGCGTGGACACGGACACGGTAAACGATCTGATGCAGCGGCAGCACGCGCTTTTGCGCCTTGCGGCATGGCTGCAACACGTGCAGGAGGAAAATGCATGAAAAACAGCATCAACTATCCCGGCGAGCGGGCCAAGCGCCCGGCCGTCATCGCACAGGCCGGGTACACCGGCAAAAATTACTTTGATGTTACATATGGCACGCAGCGCGTGACGGTGCGCGCAGAAGACGAATACGCCGCGCTCTTTACCGCGGCCAAGCACTGGGGCTACAAATTCACGCGCCCCGAGTACCATCAAACCGCCCGCGCCACAAAGGCGTATTACGTGCCCGATCTGATGGGCAGATAAAGAAAAGCCCTCGCCTGGTTCCAGCCGGGCGAGGGGGTGAGAAGCCTACACTTCTCTGTAACAAGTTAAGTACAAGGAGAGTATACCATGCAGAATCAATATTTGCAAGAGGCGACGGAGATCATCCGGAAACAGCAGGGGCCGCGCGGCCCGGTCTGGATGTGCGGCGAACAGCTGCTGGAGATGATCGCGCCAGATGCGGCGGCGGCAAAGCTGGTGCTGAATGATCTGAAGCACGGCGGCATGAGCCTCAAGGACTGTGAAGCCAACATCCGGGCATTCGCAAGCAAAAACGGCAGCTGCTGCACCGGCCGGGAGGCCGAAAAGATCATCCGCAAATACTTCGGCCTGCAAGAGCGGGCGGAAGCACAGGAGCCGGCACCGGAACCGGCCGCGCCTGCCGCGCCGGCCGGGAATATCGTGAATCTGGAGGATTTCTTCGGATGAGCGAACAGATCAACTATGAGGCGCTGCTGCCGAGCCAGCCGTCTGCTGGGGCGCTGGAATGGTGCATCCGCACGAAATTCACGGCGGAATACGCGATCTACCGGAGTACATATTATACCGATCCGCTGACAGAGATGCGGGAAAACGCCGTATCTGTGACTTGCACGGCCTGCGGCGAAAGCTGGATCGCCGAAAAAGTCAAAGGGGCGGACTGCGGACGCGGATGGGCACCGTTTGGATTTGTGAACGGCGTCATGCAGACCGGCCCGGAAGATAAACTCCAATGCCCACAGTGCGGCGCGGAGCTTCGCGCAAAGCACGTCGGGCAGATATCAAACGCCGGCATAGACGATAATTTCTACTTCTGCGAGCCGTGGCAGCTGGACGGCAAATTCGTGCTGCTTGCATGGCGCGCAGAGCGGAACACCGGCGAGGACGCGCGGAAGGAATACCGGATGTGGCCGTATGAGGCATACGTATTCGAGCAGCGCAAGGCCGTCCGGTTGACGGGCTATCAGAAATGCCTGTCGACGATCCGCTTTTTTGATCGCTGGCGGCAGGTGAAGCGCTGCGACGACAGATGGGGTGTGACAAAGCCGGGAGACTGGTTCCGCAAGCCGAAAAACCTTGCGGGGACGACCATTGAGAACTCAGCTCTGCCGCAGTATCTGCAAGCGGCTGGAGACGACGCGCGGCCCGTGTCGTATCTGCGCCTGTGGCAGAAGCACCGGAATATCGAAAATCTCATCGTGCAGGGCTGCGGAAAAATGATCGCAAAAGCGATATCCAGAGAAGCGCAGAGCGGGTATTACTACGGGAAACGAAGCGCAAACCTGAGCTGGATCGAATGGAAGCAGAAACGCCCGGCCCGGATGCTGGGGCTGAATAAACGGGAATTCGCGTTCTGCGTCCGGGAGAAATGGACGCAGGATGATCTTGCAAAGTACAAAATGGTGCGGGCGTTTGAGCCGGTACGGCTGCCGGAGGACTGGGACTTGCTGAAAAAGCTGCAAACCTACGATCTGAACAAGCTGTGCAGCGAAAAAGCGTTGCTGACGGACGCGGCAGGAAGGAAAAGTATGCAGCTCTGGCGCGGCCGGCTGACCGTCATGCGCTGCCTGCGGTATCTGGAACGGCAAAAATCCAACGCCACAACGCTGCTGGACTACTGGAACATGGCCCACCGCGCCGGGCTTGATCTGCGCGATGAGCACGTCCAGCTGCCGAAAAGCCTCAAGCGCGAACACGACCGGCTCGTGGAAGCGGAGCGGATCGCGAAGAACGAAGAGGAAAAGCGAAGGAAACAGGCGGAGATCGAGAAGCGCCGCCCGAAATTCGAAAAGGTCACAGCGCCGCTGGAGGCGTGGGCCTGGGAGGACGGCGGGATCTGCATACGGCCTGTCCATACCGAGGAGGAATTGATCGACGAGGGCTCTGCCCTCCACCACTGCGTCGGCACCTACGGCGCGACCGTGGCGCGCGGCGACAGCTGCATTTTCTTCATCCGCCGCGCGGATGCGCCGGATATTCCGTGGTTTACCCTGCAAGTAGAGCTGGAAACGCTGAAGGCGCTCCAGAACCACGGCCTGCGGAATATCGGACCGACAAAGGAAGTGCAGGAATTTGTGAGCAGATGGCTCGAACACGTCCGACAGCTGAAAGCTGCCGGTAAAAAGAACAAAAAGGAGGCTGCGGCATGAATGAACAGAGCCTGATGGTATCCCCGGAAAAGCTGGGGGCAGAGATCCGGGAGCTGACCCGGCAGGCAAAGGCCATGACGCTTTACTACGGCGTCGAGATCGGCCGGCGGCTGGAGGCCGCGAAGAGCATGGTTCCATATGGCGGCTGGGGCACGTGGCTGAAGGAAAATACGGAGTTTTCACAGGCGACCGCTACCAGATTCATGCGGGTATTCAACGAGTACGGCGCGGCGCAGATCGGCATTTTCGGGGCTGTGCCAGAATCGTCAACGTTGCAAAATCTCAGTATTTCCAACGCTTTGCGGCTTTTGGCCGTGCCGGAAGACGAGCGCGAGGAGTTCGCCGAAGCGGTCGATGCGGAGAATCTTTCCACCCGGGAACTGGAAAAAGCGATCAGGGAGCGCGACACTGCCCGGCAGGAACGCGAGATCGCGCTGCGGCAGGCAAACAGCGATTCCATGCGCGCCGAAACCGCGAAAAAAGAGGCCGAGGAAGCCGTTGAAAAGCTGCGCGGCATGGAGGATGCGCTGCAAGCGGCGCGGGATGAGGCCCGCGCCGCGGCAGATGAGCTGGAAGCGCTCAGGAACCGGCCCGTCGAGGTCGCCGTTCAGCGCGACGAGCAGGCGATCCGGGACGCCGAGGCCAAGGCCCGGGCCAAGGCAGAGACGGAACTGCGCAAGAAGACAGATGAATGGAGAAAGCAGACCACGAAGACCGAACAGGAGATCGAGCGCGTCCGTGAGGAAGCGGAGTCCCTGAAACAGCAGCTGGCGGCGGCAAAGGCAATGGCGGAAACCGCCTCTTCGGATGCGGAAAAGGAGCGTCTGAGCGGCGAGGTCGAGCAGCTGCGGAAAAAGCTCGCCATGTCCGACAAGGACGTGACGGCGGCGGGGCTGTGGTTCGGCCAGTGGCAGGCGGCATTCAATCAGCTGACGCAGGCCATTTCCCACATCAAGGACGAGGATAAGGCCGGAAAGCTCTGCGCAGCGATCCGCGCCCAGCTGGCCGCGTGGGGGAAGACGACGGAGGATGCACTATGACGGATCAAGAGATCGCGCAGGCCCTGCGGGGCTGCGCAGAGGGCGAGTGCAAAGACTGCGCCATGCATGAGGATAAGCAGCGCTGCCAAGAGAATTTATTGGCCAAAGCCGCTGAAGCCATCGAGCGCCTGACCGCCGAGAACGCGGCGCTGCGGGAGAAGGTGCCGCAGTGGATCAGCGTAGAGGACAGGCTGCCGGAGGTTTGGAAAGACGAAGACGGCGTACTTGTAAATTACATGATTTACACCACAGAGTTTGGCGCAGATATTGGCAACTACCACGCAAAGGCAAAAAGATGGCTGTGCATGGCAATTCCGTGCACCGTCACCCACTGGATGCCGCTGCCGGAAGCGCCGGAAGGAGGCAAGCATGAGTAAAGCTGTACTTATCAGCATCCGACCGAAGTGGTGCCAGAAGATCATGGACGGGCAGAAGACGATCGAGGTGCGCAAGACGCGCCCGAAGATGAACCCACCGTTTAAGTGCTATATTTACTGCACAAAGCCGGAGGAAAAGCTGCTCGCCATTATGAAAGACGGCGATGAGAATTACGGCGAGACTTATCACGGGAAACCGGTTTTCATAAAGACGGAAAAAGCACCGACCACTGGCATATTGGATATGCGGCAAAAGGTTATCGGCGAATTTGTGTGCGATGAGATCATCAGCATTGACGGCGCGGGAAAAATCCCGTCGGACATTGCGCGACCGACCTGTCTGGAACCTGCGGAGCTGCACCAGTATCTCGGTGCTGCGGTTGGCTACGGCTGGCACATTTCCAATCTAAAAATTTACGATCACCCACGCGATCTGTGGGAGTTTACCGGCCTGCGGCAGACAAAATTCGGATTGGCACCAGGACCGATCACCCGCCCGCCGCAGAGCTGGCGGTATGTGGAGGAAGAGATATGGAACGAATGACTAAATGGAACGGTTCATCGAATCAACACGCCTACTACCCGCGCTGCTTTGAAGAGCCGTGCAACGGAGGCGGATGTAAAATCAAAGATTGCCCGTTTGAAACAGCGGTGTGTGAGCGCCTTGCGGCCTACGAGGACACAGGGCTGACGCCGGAGGAAATCCATAAGGCGTATGGTGAGCTCTGCTTGCTGGAATCTGCACTCAAAAACTATGGGAGCCACGAACGGATGAAAGAGCTTGCCGAGGCCGACAAGGACGGGCGGCTGGTCGTGCTGCCGTGCAAATATGACGAGCGCTGGGCAGACGAGGACGGGCGAATTGTCCGAATAACAGCGACGACGGCCGATGTGGACAGCTTCGGCACGCACACAACCGTCTATTTTACTTACGAGGACGCCACATCGTGTGACGACGCGGACAGCGACTGCATGGCGAACTGGGACTATTTCGACCGTCGCTTTACGCGCGCCGAAGCCGAGCGGGTGCTGGAGGGCAGAAAAGATGGCAATTAAGCGGATTTGCGATCGCTGCGGGGCGGAGATAAACCCGCAGAGCTCGGCGACATATTTACACCTGCTGCGCGCGGGCGAGAGTGCACCCGTAACCGACGCGACGGAGCTTTGCGTATCGTGCGGGCGGCAAATCAGAGAGTGGCTAAAGCCGGTAAAACTCCCGGCTTTGAGAGAAAAGGAGGCCGACCATGCCTGAGGAATTTATCAGCAGAGGCGCGGCGCTGAAAGACTTTGAAGCCTGCAACGCGGAAAATCCGCGCTGGACATCTCAGCGGGTGAAAACGCTCCTGCTGCGGCAGCCCGCCGCCGACGTTGCGGAGGTGGTGCATGGGGAGTGGATAGGCAATAAGGGCGGCTTTTGGGAGATGGCAACGTGCAGTATGTGTGACGAGAAATATCCCTGCGTTGGCATGGCACCGAATTTCTGCCCCAACTGCGGCGCGCGGATGGACGGGGCGGCCGAATGAGCGGGCTGCGGTTTGATTCCATGGCGGATATGCCGCCGGGGATGCGCAGTCTGTACGAAAAAAAGGCGAACTCTCAGTCAGCTTCGCTGACAGCTCCCCTTGCGAAGGGGAGCCAAGGGGCGAAGGGGAGCCAGCCGAAATACCGCAATGAGCGGGCCGAGCGGAACGGGATCAAATTTGATAGCCAGAAGCAGGCGCGGCGGTATGACGAGCTGATGGTGATGCTCCGCACCGGGATCATCTCCGATCTGCGGCTGGAGCCGCAGTTTACCTTGCAGGAGAGCTACGTCACCGAAACCGGCCAGCGCATCCGCGCGGTGCGCTACACGGCGGACTTTTCGTACCGCTTCGGCGGCAGGCTCGTCGTCGAGGACGTCAAGTCCGCGCCGACGCGCACAAAGGAGTATCTGCGCAACCGAAAATTCATGCGCGCGAAATTCGGAATCGATATTCAGGAGGTGTGATATGGCGGACGGAACGAAACAGGCGCGGCGCGAGGATTGCCTGCTGCCGCCGGGCGGACGGGCCTGCCAGTGGGCGGCGCTCATGCCAGAGGCCTGCGAAAAATGCGGCTGGTATGCGGATGAGGCCGCGCGGCGGAAGCCGATCCCGCTTGCGCGGGACGAAGACGGCCTGCGCCGCAAACATATTGGAGTCGGCAACAAGCCGGGGCGTACTTAATTTTTGATGGACTTATGCCCGCGCGGGTTTGCCATGAGCCGCGCGGGGAGGAAACCCGGCCGAAGCACCTTCCCGGGCGTGGGAAATTTCCCTCAAGCAGCGCCCGGGAAGGATAAAACGGTGTGAGACGTGCCGAAAAACGTCATCCAATGCTGCCGTTCTTGGGCGGCAGCGGGCATTTTTGCCTCCTAATCCACACAAGCTGTCCCGGTGCAGTCAAGGACGGCTCGCCCGCGTGGGATCGGACAGGGCGCAGCGCGGGCGCAGAGCGGTGCAAGGCCGCTTCTGCCGTGGGGCGGAATACCGCCCCACGTAAATCGAACGAAAGAAGGGCCTCAAAATGCGGGGAAGAATGAACGATCTGACGGGCATGGAGTTTGGAAAGCTGCGCGTGCTCGAGCGCGATATGTCGAGCACCGGCGGAAATGCACGCTGGATCTGCAAATGCGCGTGCGGAAATATCAAATCCGTGGTCGGCTCGAAAATGCTGAGCGGCGCGATCAAATCCTGCGGCTGCATGAATTACGCGCGCATCAAAAGCGGCGTCAACCGCCCGGCGCGCGCCAAACCCGGCTACTGCTACAACGTCTGGTGCCCGAACCGGCACAATTTCAAGGGCGCGTGGAGCTGCCGCCATTGCCGCGGCTGCCCGGCGCGCGTCGTCACAAGGCGCTCAAAGCGCGAAGTTTTAAAACTCGGAAAGGAGATTTGATATGGCAAAGATCATGGAAGCATTCAGCTTTGAGCTGAACGATTTCACGGCGCGAATGGAGGACGCCGGCTGGGCTGTGGACTTCCGCGGGGAGAAATACCCGCCGAAGATCGTGCTCGATCAGTTGACGCCGCCGCTGTTCGATCAGGCGCCTGAAACACCGCAGGAGGAAAAACCGGCGTGCATTCAGGTGATCGGCCGCCCGGATTTACAGGTCGTGACGACCGGCAAATTGCAGATCAGTAAAAAGGATCTCACCAAAATGACGAATCAGGCCGCCGCCCTGCTGGAGCTGTTCCTGCATGGCTTCATGCAGGAGCGCAAGGAAATGGAGGAAACGAAGAATGACTGACACGGCGAAAATCTATCGAGCTGCAATTGAGGTATTTGGCGGCGATTTGCAGGTCGCGATCGCCATCGAAGAGATGGCAGAGTTAACGAAGGAACTGTGCAAGGCACAACGGGTGACGTTTGCAGGCCGCGGGGGACTTGGGGACGGACTGATCGACAACCATGACGAGATCGCCGAGGAGATTGCGGACGTGCAGATCGTGCTGGACGAAATGATATGGACGTTCGGCGTAGCGGCAGAAGTGCAGGAAGCCAGAAAGCGGAAGCTCGCACGGCTGGAAATGCGAATCGAGAAAGCCAGAGAGGAGCGAGGTGACAACCGTGTTGATTGAAATTCTGGGCCTCGTCGCCGCGCTGGAGTGGATCGCGCTGGGCGTGCTGGTATTTTTCAGGCTGCGCAGCCTAAACCGCCGCGCGGACAAAGCCATGAAAGATATAGAAGCAGCTTTTACGCCGAACGAATTACGGGAAGTTTTCGGGAAAGAGCCAATTCAGGAGGGCATGAAACATTTGGACGCTGATCGCTGAACGCATGGCCGGAATCTCCGGCCACGCTTTGAGCGGACAGAAAACCAGTAGGGGCCGATACCCACCACATCGGCCCGGCAGAACGCACGGCCGAAACGCGGAACGCTTCGGCGAATTCGATAGTTCCCTTGCGGGCCGATGTGGGCATCGGCCCCTACAAGACGAATGTCCCGGACGCGGGCGGACAGAATCGGACAGAGAGGAGCGAGATTATGGCCAAGCGGCACAAGCGGCGATTATTTGCGGGCAGCGTCTGCACGCAGATCGTATACACGGTATCGAGCGGCGTGGACGTGAAGACGAGCAAACCGCGCAAGCCGCGTTTCCAGACGCAGGAAGAACGCGACGAATTCAACCGCAAGGTTTCGGAAGCCAAGTTCGCCGCGCTCATGAACGCAAACTTCTCGCCCGCGAGCCTCTATACCACGCTGACGCTGGACGCGGAAAACGAGGTGCATACCGCCGAAGAAATGCGGCGCATCCGCGATAATTTTTACCGCCGCCTGAGCTATCACTATCCGGAGGCCAAGATCGTCATCGTCTACGGCCGGGGCAAATCCACCAACCGTTTCCACCTGCATATGGTTTCGGACGGGATCCCGGAGGAAGCGATCGGCCAGCTTTGGGGACTCGGCAGCGTGATCGAGTGCAAACATCTGCGCCGGCACAATTATTATATCGACGCCGACGGCAACAAGATCGATCACGGGCAGGACTACGCAGCGCTGGCCAATTATCTCCACGGCCACTGGCGCAAGGAGTTTGGAGGCCACCGGTACAAGGCCAGCCGCACGTGCGTGCGTCCGGAGCCCGAACCGGCGACCGAGGCCGTCCGGGACTACAGCCCGGAGCGGCCGCCGATAGCGCCGCGCGGGTACATACTGGTCGAGGCGCGCGCCACGCGCTACGGCCTGCTCATATTTAAATATGTAAAAGACCCCAGCGAGGGAGGAAATAAGCGACCCGGGAGCCGCCTTTTTGAAACCTCGTAAATGAGTCGAGTTTTAGAGCGAAAGGGGCGATGACGACGAGCGACTACTGGCACAGCAATTATATTTGCCCGTTCTGGCAATCAGCCGGGAAAAAGACGATCCGCTGCGAAGGAGACTGCGTGATCGTCTTCCCGGAGCGCGCGGAAACGGCTGATTATATCGGCCGGTACTGCGCGAGCTTTGACTACCCGCAGTGCAGCATCGCAGGGGCGAAGATCCGCCACTACGAAAAAAAGGAATGATCGCCGACGCGCATACGAATGGCCGTATGCGCGCATTCTGCGTGCGCATGGGGTGAAAAGGAATCCGCGATACGCTATGCTGGGAAAAAGGAAGGAGGCGGAAGCCGTGGGGAGAAAGCCGAAATATGAATCCGTGGAGCAGCTGGAAGCGAAGATCGAGGCATATTTTGAGAGCTGCAAAGGCGAAATCCTCCGGGATGCGGACGGGGGAATCGTATTCAACCAGAAGGACGGGACGCCTGTCTGGGTCGGGCGAAGAATGCCGACGATCCCGGGGCTTGCGTTGGCGCTGGGCTTCTCCAGCAAGCAAAGCCTGTATAACTACAAAGCGAAGAAGGAATTCGTGGACTCGATTTCGCGCGCGCAGACGCGCGTGGAACAATATACGGCCGAAAAATTATTCGAGCGGGATTCGCAGCGCGGCGCGCAGTTCGCCCTGGAATACGGCTTCCGCTACCGCCGCGATGTGGACGGCGGAAAACAGGAGGAGTCTCAGCACATCACGATGGAGGCGGACGCGGAGGCGTATGCCGAATGAAACAGCTGCGATTCGGGGAGCCGAACGAAAAGCAACGGCTGTTCCTGCTCGATCATCACCGGCACGTGGCCTACGGCGGCGCACGCGGCGGCGGCAAGAGCTGGGGCGTGCGGACAAAGGCAAAGCTGCTGGCGTTCCGGTTTGCGGGGATCAAGATCCTCATCGTCCGCCGCACGTTCCGCGAGCTGCAAAACAACCACATCGCGCCGCTCAAAAAGGAGCTGCACGGGCTTGCAAAGTACAACAACACGGATAAGATCTTCACGTTTCCAAACGGCTCGACGATCGCATTCGGCTACTGCGCGTCAGAGGGCGATCTTGGCCAGTATCAGGGCGCAGAGTACGACGTGGTGTTCATCGACGAGGCGGGGCAGCTGCAAAAGGGCTGGATCGACGCGATCAACGCCTGCGTGCGCGGCACGAACGGATTTCCGAAACGGACGTATTACACGCTCAATCCCGGCGGCCCGAGCCATGCGTATTTTAAGCGGCTGTTCATCGACCGGCGCTTTGAGGATGCGGAAAAACCGGAAAACTACAGTTTCATTCAGGCGCTCGTGCAGGACAACAAGATCCTGATGCGGATGCAGCCCGAATATCTCGATCAGCTCAAAACACTGCCGCCGAAGCTGCGCGAGGCGTGGCTCAACGGCCGGTGGGATGTGTACGAAGGGCAATTCTTCGAAGATTTCCGCGACGATCCCGCGCATTACGACGACCGGCGATGGACGCACGTTATCAGGCCGTTTGATATTCCGGACGGCTGGACGGTCTGCCGCAGCTACGACTTCGGCTACGGAAAGCCGTTTTCCTGCGCGTGGTGGGCCGTAGACTACGACGGCGTTTTGTACCGCATTCTGGAGCTCTACGGATGCACGCAGACGCCGAACGAGGGCGTGAAGTGGAATCCCGATAAGCAGTTTGCGGAGATCTCCAAGATCGAGCGGACGCACCCGTGGCTCAAAGGCAGAAACATCACGGGCGTTGCCGACCCGGCCTGTTGGGCGGCGGATCGCGGCGAGAGCATCGTGCAGACGGCTGCGCGTTACGGCGTGTATTTCACGAAGGGAGACAACGAGCGCATCGCGGGCTGGATGCAGTGCCATTACCGGCTGAGCTTCGACGAGGAGGGCTATCCGCGGATGTACGTGTTTGAGGGCTGCAAGGCGTTCATCCGCACGATCCCCATGCTCATGTACGACGAGCACAAGGTGGAGGATCTGGACACAAAAATGGAGGATCACGTCGCAGACGAATGGCGCTATATGTGTATGTCACGGCCGATCAAGCCGCTCCAGCCGCGCGAGGCGCCGCCGATCCTCTTTGACCCGCTGGACATGATGAGAAGGAGGTAAAACCATGCTGGCTCCACAGCTTACAGATACGGAAAAACAGACCATGATGACGGAGGCGTTCGGCGGCTATGATCACAATCTGGAGGTCGCGGACGGGGAATTTTACGACATGGAGAATCTGACGGCGGACGACTATCCTCTGCTCTCTCCGCGTGTGCCGCGCGGCACGGTGCAGACGCTTACGGGCGTGCAGGGCATCTGCGCGCGCGACGCTTTGTGCTGGGTGCAGGGCAATACGCTGTACATCAACGGCGCGTCGATGGAGGCGTATATGCCGGCGGTCAGCATTTCGGCGGGCGAAAAGCAGC
>CAKUOS010000005.1 GCA_934670025.1 uncultured Oscillospiraceae bacterium | reverse complement strand
CTTACGACGGCGGCTACGCCATCGGCGCTTTCAACGTCAACAACATGGAAATCGTTCAGGGCATCACCGAGGCCTGCAAGGAAGAGCACGCTCCCGTCATCCTTCAGGTGTCCAAGGGCGCGCGCGCATACGCCAACCACACCTACCTCGTCAAGCTGGTCGAGGCGGCTGTCATCGAGTGCCCGGAGATCCCCATCGTCCTGCATCTGGACCACGGCCCCGATTTTGAGACCTGCAAGGCCTGCATCGACGGCGGCTTCACGTCCGTCATGATCGACGCCTCCTCCAAGCCGTTCGCCGAGAACATCGAGATCACCAAAAAGGTCGTCGAGTACGCGCATGACCACGGCGTTGTCGTCGAGGCCGAGCTCGGCACGCTCGCCGGCATCGAGGACGAGGTCAAGGTCGCCGCGCACGAGGCCTCCTACACCCATCCGGAAGAGGTCGAGGAGTTCGTCACCAGGACCGGCTGCGACTCTCTGGCCATCGCCATCGGCACCAGCCACGGCGCATACAAGTTCACCGCCGCCCAGTGCACCCGCAACGAAAAGGGCATTCTCGTTCCGCCTCCCCTGCGCTTCGACGTGCTCGAAGAGGTCTCCAAGCGTCTGCCCGGCTTCCCGATCGTGCTGCACGGCTCTTCGTCCGTCCCGCAGAACTTCGTGAAGATGATCAACGACAACGGCGGCAAGATGCCCGACGCCGTCGGCATCCCCGAAGAGCAGCTGCGCCACGCGGCAGAGCTGTCCGTCTGCAAGATCAACATCGACTCCGACCTGCGTCTGGCCATGACCGGCACGATCCGCGAGTTCTTCAACGAGCATCCCGACAAGTTTGACCCGCGCGAGTATCTCAAGCCCGCACGCGCCAACATCAAGGAGCTCGTCCGCCACAAGCTGCGCGACGTGCTCGGCTGCGCCGGCAAGGCTTAAGGATCTTCCAAGCGCTCCTTCGCCGCAAGGCAGGGAGCGCTTTTTCTCTGCGCGCGGCGCGCCGTGCGTTTCGTGCCTTTTTGTGCGAAATACCACTGGAAAAACGCCGCCGCATCCTGTATGATGAAAGACGAAGAAAACAACGCCCCACCGCGACTTTATGAAAAGGAAGGAAACTGTATGGAACGATCCAAACTGAAGCTGCTGCAGCTGAACGCGGCCAAGGCGCGCCTTTACGGCGTGCAGATGGTCCATGACGCGGCGTCCGGTCATCCGGGCGGTTCGCTGAGCTGCATGGACGTGCTGACATACCTCTATTTTGCCGAAATGCGCGTCGATCCCGCGCATCCGCACAACCCCGACCGCGACCGGTTCGTCATGTCCAAGGGCCACTGCTCGCCCGCCGTCTATCCGGTGCTGGCGCTGCGCGGGTTCTTCCCTGTTGAAAACCTCAAAATGTTCCGCCGCATCGACGGCCATATGTCCGGTCACGTCGAGATGCACTATAACCCCGGCGTCGATATGTCCACGGGTTCGCTCGGACAGGGCATCTCCGTCGCCGTCGGCATGGCGCTGGCCGGCAAGACCGCGAAAAAGGACTATCGCGTCTACGCCATCATGGGCGACGGCGAGATCGCCGAGGGTCAGGTGTGGGAGGCCATGATGGCCGCCAACAAGTATCATCTCGATAATCTCTGCGCCGTTGTCGACGTCAACGGCCTTCAGATCGACGGCGCGACGAAGGACGTCATGCCGACCGAGCCGCTGGACAAGAAGTTCGAGGCCTTCGGCTGGCACGTTATCAGGATCGACGGCCACGACTACGAACAGATCGAGGCGGCGTTCAACGAAGCGAAGACCGTCAAGGGTCAGCCCACCATGATCCTTGCAAAGACGACCAAGGGCAAGGGCGTCAGCTTCATGGAAAACAACGCCGGCTGGCACGGAAAAGCGCCCAACGACGAGCAGTTCGCGCAGGCGAAGGCCGAGCTCGAGGCGCAGATCAAGGAACTGGAGGGTTAACCGATGGCTGAAAAAATTGCGACCCGCGAAGCGTATGGCCGCGCGCTTGCCGCGCTGGCGGAAAAATACCCCGAGCTCGTCTGCTTCGACGCCGATCTTGCCGGCGCGACGATGACGAAGTTCTTCAAAGAGGCCTGCCCCGAGCGGTTTTTCGACATGGGCATCGCCGAATGCGACATGGTCGGCGTCGCCGCCGGCATGAGCCTGTGCGGCTATAAGCCGTTTGTCAACACGTTCGCCATGTTCGCCGCCGGCAGAGCGTGGGAGCAGGTGCGCAACTCCGTCTGCTACCCGCATCTGAACGTCAAGGTCGTCGGCAGCCACGGCGGTCTGTCCGTCGGCGAAGACGGCGCGACGCACCAGTGCATCGAGGATTTCGCCATCATGCGCGCCATCCCCGGCATGATGGTCCTGTGCCCGTGCGACGGCAATGAGATGCGGCTGGCCGTCGAGGCGCTCGTCAACTATGATGGCCCGGCATATATGCGCCTGGGCCGCCTCGCCGTCGAGACGGTCACGGATTCCATCCCCGGCTACAAATTTGAGCTGACCAAAGGCGTCACGCTGCGCGACGGCTCCGACGTGACCATCATCGCCGTGGGCATGAACGTGCAGATGGCGCTGGCTGCCGCCGAACAGCTCGCGGCCGAGGGCGTCTCGGCGCGCGTCATCGATATGCACACCATCAAGCCGCTCGACACCGAGCTGGTCCTCAAAGCCGCGCAGGAGACCGGCGCGATCGTCACCACCGAAGAGGCCAACGTCCTCGGCGGTCTCGGCGCGGCCGTCGCGGAGTATCTCTCCGGGACGTATCCCGTGCCCGTCGTGCGCCACGGCGTGAACGACGAATTCGGCCGCAGCGGCAAGGCGCCCGCCGTCCTCGACGCTTACGGCGTCAACGCCGCGGGCATCGCAGAAAAGGCGCGTCAGGCGCTGGCCATGAAGAAGTAAACCCGTCACAGCCGTCCCGGTATCCGCCGGGACGGCTTTTTTGCGCCCGTTCTGCGGACTTTTTCGCCGCGCAGGGTTGTAATGCGGCGCGCCGTGTGGTAAACTAAACCAGTTATGTTCGGAATGCTTTGAAAGTTGGAGGGAGACCCATGTAGCTGTGCGGCCCATCAATACAATTTCAATTCTGGAGGTACTTACATGGCATCCCTGAAAGAAGAGATCTCCCGGCGCAGAACGTTTGCGATCATCTCGCACCCCGACGCCGGCAAAACGACCCTGACCGAAAAATTCCTGCTCTACGGCGGAGCCATCGCACAGGCCGGCGCGGTCAAGGGCAAAAAGAATTCCCGCGCGGCCGTCTCCGACTGGATGGAGATCGAAAAGCAGCGCGGCATTTCCGTCACCTCGTCCGTCATGCAGTTCCAGTACGAGGGCTTCTGCATCAACATCCTCGACACGCCGGGCCATCAGGACTTTTCCGAGGATACCTACCGCACGCTCATGGCCGCGGACTCCGCCGTCATGGTCATCGACGGCGCCAAGGGCGTCGAGCCGCAGACCAGAAAGCTCTTTAAGGTCTGCGCCATGCGCCATATCCCCATCTTCACCTTCATCAACAAAATGGACCGCGAATCGCGCGACCCGTTTGAGCTGCTCGACGAGCTGGAAAACGAGCTCGGCATCGAGACATACGCCTGCAACTGGCCCATCGGCTCCGGGCGCGAATTCCGCGGCGTGTATGACCGCCGCGCCAGCCAGCTCATCTTTTTCTCCGGTGTATCGGGCAAAAACCGCGCCGATAAGCTGGAAATCGACCTTTACGATCCGCAGGTTGCCGAAATGATCGGCGAAAAGCGCCATCAGCAGCTCATCGACGACGTGGAGCTGCTCGGCGCGGGCCGCGAGTTTGACCTCGACGAGGTGCGCGCGGGCCGTCTTTCGCCGGTGTTCTTCGGCTCGGCGCTGACGAACTTCGGCGTGGAGCCGTTCCTGGAGGAATTTCTCCGCATGACGCCAAGTCCCCTCGCGCGCGAGGCCGACTGCGGCCCGATCGACACGTTCAGCCCCGATTTTTCCGCATTCGTCTTCAAAATTCAGGCCAACATGAACAAGGCCCACCGCGACCGGCTGGCCTTCATGCGCATCTGCTCGGGCCAGTTCCGCCGCGACGCGGAATATTTCCACGTGCAGAGCGGCAAGAAAATGCGCCTGTCGCAGCCGCAGCAGCTCATGGCCTCCGAGCGCGAGATCGTTGACGAGGCGTATGCGGGCGATATCATCGGCGTGTTCGACCCCGGCATTTTCTCCATCGGCGACACGATCACCGTGCCGGGCAAAAAGTTCAGATTCGGCGGCATCCCGACCTTCGCGCCCGAGCATTTCGCCAGAGTCAGCGCCAAAGACTCCATGAAGCGCAAGCAGTTCCTCAAGGGCACGGAGCAGATCGCGCAGGAGGGCGCCATCCAGATCTTCAAGGTGCCGAACTCCGGTATGGAGGAGGTCATCGTCGGCGTCGTCGGCACGCTGCAATTCGACGTCTTCGAATACCGCATGAAGTCGGAATACGGCGTCGATCTGCGGATGCAGCAGCTGCCGTATGAGCAGCTGCGGTTCATCGTAAAGTCTCCCGTCGCGGATCTCAAGGATCTGTATCTGTCGACCGACGCGGAGCTTCTGGAGGATTACCGCGGCAGGAGCCTGCTGGTGTTCGCGTCGCAGTGGTCGATCAATTTCATCCTCAAGCGCAATCCCGGCCTCGAGCTGGCCGAGACCGCGCAGTAAATACGACACGGGCGGCCGATCGAGATTCGGCCGCCCGTTTTGCACCGGCTTTCCCATCACACCGCAAACACCCCGAACGCCTGCCTGACGCCAAGTGCGCGCAACAGCGCCCATGGCTTCCCCTGGGGGAAGCTGGCACGGCGAAGCCGTGACTGATGAGGGACAGGAAGCACTTACGCGTCGCTTTGCAGTTTCAGTAATTCGCAGCTGCTCCCCGACCCTCATCCGTCTGCTTCGCTTCGCTCCGCAGCCACCTTCCCCGGAGGGGAAGGCTTTGAGACCGATGCAAAAACGCAGCACATCTTCCCGGCCCGGCTTTCCCATCACACCGTGAATTTCCCGAATACCTGCCTGACGCCAAGCTTCCGCAAAAGCGCCAGCCGCGCGCGCAGCGTTTCGTCCGTGTCGTACAGCACGACGCGCGCCGCGCCCGCCGCATCGCGGAACACGCCGTAGCGGCAGCCGAGCGCCGCAGAATCATAGACCCGGATCCGCGCCAAAAGCGCCTGAAGCTCCTCCGGCGCAAGCGCCGTGCCCGCGCCGTCGGGACACGGAACGGGATAGACGGCCGCGCGCGGCGCGGCATAGACCCACAGCCGCGTGCCCCAGCGCGCCAGCTGCGCCTGCAAAAAGCCGCGCACCTCGCCGCCGGCAGGCTGCGCGCTGACCCAGACCGCGCGCGCATCATGCGCCGCCGTTTCGGCCGGGCACAGCTGCCGCGCGTCCGCCGTTTCGCAGCCCGGCGCGAAAATATAGCCGCCGCGAAACTCCGCCGGGATCGCCGCCCCGGCCGGGACGACGAGCAGCTCCTGCGCCGCCGCGCCGCTCTGCTCGTCAAAGCCCGCCACGCTGTAGACGCCCGCGGCGTTTTCCTGAAACGGATAGAGGATCATGGACAAACCGCCTTTCCTGTGGTATAATCTATTCCGAATCTATGAAACACCGGAGAAGACTATGCCGTTTTCCTTTTTGCCGCGCATGATCTGTCCGCATCTGACCGACGTCCGCGCCGAGGATCTGCGCGCGCGCGGGATCGAATTTCTGATGCTGGATTTTGACAATACCATCGTTCCCTACACCACGAGCGTCCCGACGGAGGCAATGACCGCCTGGCTTCGCGCCATGCAGCGCTCCGGGATCGGCCTTTGCGTCGTGTCCAACAGCAAAAAGCCGCGCGTCGTGGCCTTTTGCGAGAAATACGGGCTCGACTGCATCACGCACGCGAAAAAGCCGTTTTCCCGCGGCATCCGGGCGTGCCTCACGCGCTTCTCGCTGGAGCCTGCGCGCTGCGCGCTCGTGGGCGATCAGATCTACACCGACGTGCTCGGCGCAAACTGCGCGGGCGTGCAGTCGATCCTGATCTCCGCCATTCATAATCATACGATCTGGCTGAAGCTGCGCCACGTGGCCGAGCTTCCCTTTATCGCAATTGCCAAACGGAGGATCAAACATGAAAAACATTGAAAAGTATAAGTCCCTCATCGCCGGCGGCGAGGTCGACGCGCTGCTTCTGACCTCGAAGCATAACCGCCAGTACGCCGCGGAATACTGCATTGCAGAGGGCGTGGCGGTCATCTGCAAGTCGGAGAGCTATTATTTCACCGACTTCCGCTACATCGAGGCCGCGCAGAAAAATCTCCCCGGCTTCGTCGTGCGTATGGTGGACAAGGACAACCCCTACACCAAGCTCATCAACGAGGCCATCGCCGACAACACCGTCAAGACCATGGGCTTTGAAGACGACACGCTGACCGTCGAAGAGTATACGCTCTACAACACGAAGCTCAACGCCGTCCTCCAGCCGTATGCTGCGAAGATCAACGCCCCGCGCGCGTCCAAGGAGCCGTGGGAGATCGAATACATGAAAAAGGCGCAGGAGATCACCGACCGCACCTTCGACGAGCTGCTTGGCGTCATCCACGCCGGCATGACCGAGCAGGAGCTGTGCGCCGAGCTCATCTACCGGCTGTACAAATTCGGCTCCGAGGGCCCGTCGTTCGATCCCATCGTCGTCTCCGGTCCGAATACGAGTCTGCCGCACGGCGTGCCGGGTACGCGCGTGCTGCAATACGGCGACTTTGTCACGATGGACTTCGGCTGCCTGTACCACGGCTACTGCTCCGACATGACGCGCACCGTCGCGCTGGGCTACGTGTCCGAGAAGATGGACAAGGTCTACCACACCGTCCTGGAGGCGCAGCTGACAGGCATCGCCGCGACGAAGGCCGGCGTCACCGGCCGCGACATGGACGGCGCGGCGCGCAAGGTCATCGCGGATGCGGGCTTCGGCGATTACTTCGGCCACAGCTACGGCCACAGCCTCGGTCTTCTCATCCACGAGTCGCCGAACGCCAACGCGCGCAACGATCAGCCCATGCCGGCCGGCGCCGTCGTCTCGGCAGAGCCGGGCATCTATCTGCCCGACGAATTCGGCGTGCGCATCGAGGATGTGACCGTCCTGACCGACACCGGCTGCGAGATCCTGACAAAGAGCCCGAAAAATTTGATTATTTTATAAGAATATCTTGAAAAGCCACGCGAAGTAGTGTAAAATCAAAACGCTATTTTATACTAGTTGGTGTAATTACACATTGGAGGAATAATTGTATGGCTACTATTACCGCTGGTGATTTCAGAAACGGTAAGACGTTTGAGATGGACGGCAAGATCATGCAGGTCGTTGAGTTCCAGCACGTCAAACCCGGCAAGGGCGCGGCTTTCGTCCGCACCAAGATGAAAAACGTCGTGACCGGCGCCGTCACCGAAACTTCGTTCAACCCGACCGCCAAGTTTGAAGAAGCGTATATCGAGCGCAAGGACTTCGAATACAGCTACAACGACGGCGATCTGTACTATTTCATGGACCAGGAAACGTACGACATGATCCCTGTCAGCAAGGATATGCTCGACGATTCCTTCAAGTTCATCAAGGAAAACACCCCCGTCAAGCTGCTCAGCTACAAGGGCAACGTCTTCAGCGTTGAGACGCCGAACTTCGTTGAGCTGACCGTCACCAAGGCCGATCCGGGCGTCAAGGGCGACACCGCGACCAACGTGACCAAGCCCGCCACCGTCGAGACCGGCGCCGAGATCAAGGTCCCGCTGTTCATCAACGAGGGCGAAAAGATCCAGATCGACACCCGCACGGGCGAATATCTGGGCCGCGTGAAAGGTTGATCCGTCAAACAAGGACAGGCGATACGCCGGAAAGGAGATTTTACGATGACGCTTTCTGAAAAAGCCGCATATCTCAAGGGTCTGATGGAGGGTATGAAGCTCGACACCGAAAAGGACGAGGGCAAGCTGATTTCCGAGATCATCAGTATGCTTCAGGACGTGGCAGAGAATGTTTCCGATCTGGAGGATGTGGTCGACTGCATCTCCGATGAGCTCGACTGCATCGAAGAGGATCTTGACAACATCGACGATTATCTGATGGATGACGACGATGACGACTACGACGACGAGTATGACGACGACTACGACGAGGACGACGATTACGAAGACGCCGACGAAGACGATCAGGACGAATACGACTTCGGCAGCGAGACGCTGTATGAGGTCAAGTGCCCGACCTGCGGCGAAGTGATCACGCTCGACGAGGAAATGCTCGACGAGGGCGCGACGACCTGCCCGAACTGCGGCGAAGAGCTGGAGTTCGACATGGACGAGGAAGCACCCGAGGAATAAGCGCATCAAAAACCCCTTCCCATCCGGGAAGGGGTTTTCTTTTTATCCGTTCTTATGCGTTCTGGCCGATGATCCCGCGGAAGACCGCGTCGCGGTCGAACGAGCCGTCCGTAAAGCCGGGGATCTCCTTGATGGCCTTGCAGACGGCGGCACTGAAGCCCGTGAACAGCTGCCAGATCTGTTCGTCGGTGTACGGGCAGTTGCCCGTGACGATCAGCGCCGCCACGCTGTGGCTCACCAGCCACATATCGCGGGCATAGCGGTCGGCCTCGGCAGGCGTCATATGATAGATCTCACACACCGTCGGCCGCACGGCGTCCTGTAACTGGCGCATCGCAGCCATCGCGCCGCCCGCTTCCTTTGAAAGGAACAGGACCTTATACAGCTCCGGTTCCTGCTGCGCGAAGCGCAGATACTGCATCCCGACGCCGTAAAACGGCACCGGCGCGCGCAGACCCTCGTCCATATACGCGCCGAAGCACGCAGCGGCAGCCGCGCGGATCTCGGTGCGGACCTCGTCCATGGATTTGAAATACGTGAAGATCGGCCGCGTCGACACGCCGAGCTCGGCGGCGATATCGCGCGTCGTGACCGATGCGAGCCCGCGCCTGCGCGCGACGTTCACTGCGGCGGCGACGATCTCTTCTTTGGTGAATTTGACCTTCGGGGGCATTTGAAACACTCCTTCTCATGGTGCGTAACGCAGGTTATATAACACGGACATTATACCCGCGCGGCACGGAAATGTCAATTGCCCGCAGCCGTTCCGCCCACCGGCAGACGCCGGCAGCAGCGGATAAAATACAGGATCTCGGCCACTGCCGTGATGATCCATGAGAACGGATACAGCAGATACAGCGCCGTGATCGTGTGGAAATACGCAAAGATCGTGTACACCCAGATCACGCGGAACACGCACGAGCCGAGGATGACGATCACCGTCGGCACGAAGCTGCGCCCGATGCCGCGGCAGGCGGCGATGGTGCAGTCCATGAACGCGCTGATGGCATAGGAGAAGCACATGATCTTCATCCGCTCCATACCGGCCGCGACGACGTCCGCTTCATTCGTAAAAATATAGAGGAACGGCTCGCCGGCCGCCAGGAACGCCACGCCGAGCACCGCCGCGATGAGGAACGAATAGCCGAGACTGATGTAATAGCTCTTCATCATGCGGTCTTTTTTGCCCGCGCCCCAGTTCTGGCCCATGAAGCTCGAACAGGCAGTATAGAACGCGGCCATCACATTATAGATCACGTTGTCGACGTTGACCGCAGCGGAGTTGCCGGAGACGACCGTCGAATCGAACGAGTTGATGCCGACCTGAATGAACAGATTCGCCACGGCGAAGATCATATGCTGGATCCCGGACGGAATGCCGAGGCCCAGAATGCGCCCGACCTCGCTTTTATGCAGGCGCAGCCGCTTTAATTCCACGCGGCAGCTGTCCGTCAGGCGCAGCATATGCAGCACAATGAGCACGGCCGACAGATACTGCGAGATAACGCTTGCCAGCGCGACGCCGTCGGCGGCCATGCCGCAGACGATAACGAAAAACAGGTTGAGAATGACGTTCAGAATGCCGGCCGCCGTCAGATAGGCCAGCGGCCGCTTCGTGTCGCCGCTCGCGCTGAGGACCGCGTTGCCGAAGTTGAAGATGCCGAGCGCCGGCATACCGAGCGCGTAAATGCGGAAATAGAGCACCGCTCCGGGCAGCAGATCGTCCTTCGTTTTCAGAAGCTCCAGCATCGGCGCCGCCAGCAGCAGACACAGCGCCATGATCACCGTGCCGGCAAGCGTGCTCAGGATCAGCGCCGTGTGGACGCAGTTGCGCGTCTCCTCGTCGTGCCGCGCGCCGAGATACTGCGCCACGCGCACGTTGACGCCGTTGCCGAGGCCGATGAGGAAGCCCGTGAAGAGCGTCACGAGCGTCGACGTCGAGCCGACGGAGCCCAGCGCCGTCGCGCTGGAGAATTTACCGACGACGGCCACGTCGGCCATATTGAACATGACCTGCAATAACTGCGAAAAGATCAGCGGCACGCTGAACAGGAAGATATTCCGGAACAAAGAACCGCTCGTCATCGTGATCGACGCCTGTGCGCCACGCGGCTTCGCCATATCCAAACTCTCCATTTTTTAACGTCCGGTGGACGATATCCTGCCAAAGCCTAGCTATTATAGAGTGTTTGCCCATTTTCGTCAAGCCGTCGGCAGCGGTTTTCGAAAATTTTCCCCGCCGCTTCCCGGCGCGCGGAGGGGATGAAAAAAATGCATGGGATTGATACCGCCTGCCGCGAAGTGCTACAATAAAAAAAAGACGAAAAAGGGGTATTGCGATGCAGAGAACGATCACCATTCAGAATACCGGCCTGCGCCTGAACGCCGAAGACGGCGCGCGTCTGCTGGACGTTTTGCGCGCGCACGATCTTGCGCCCGAAGCGCCGTGCGGCGGCAACGGCAGCTGCAAAAAATGCAGGGTTCTGGTCGACGGCGCGGAGCAGCTCGCCTGTCAGACCGCCGTCGACCGCGATCTGACGGTCCTCCTCCCGGAAAAGACGGCGAAGACGACCGTCCTGGCTTCCGGACTGGACGCCTCCGTCGCGCTCGACCCGGTCAGGCCTGGCAAGCTCCTCGCGTTCGACATCGGCACGACGACGGTCGTCGGATATCTGCTGGACGAACAGGGCCGGGAGCTTTCCACGGCCAGTATGCTCAATCCGCAGGCGCCCTATGGCGCGGACGTCATCTCCCGCATCCAGCTCGCGCTCGGCGGCGAGGCCGATGCGCTCACGCGCTGCATCCGCGGCGCGCTGGCCGCGCTCACGCGCGAGGCGTGCGAAAAGGCAAACGTCGACCCGGCCGAAATTTCCGTCGTTTCCGTCGTCGGCAACCCCTGTATGCAGCAGCTGTTTCTGGGCGAACCGGTCAAAAATCTCGCGGCCGTGCCGTTTGCGCCGGTGCTGACGGCCTCGTCCGTGCGCCCGGCGAAGGACTTTGTCCCCGTGTGGGAAAACGCCGCTCTGCTGACCGTTCCGGATATTTCGGGCTACGTCGGCGCGGACACGATGGGCTGCATCCTCTCGACCCGGATGTACGCGGACGACGCCGTCACCCTCATGGTCGACATCGGCACGAACGGCGAGATGGCGCTCGGAAACCGGTCTCGGATGCTCGCCTGCTCGACAGCGGCGGGACCCGCGCTCGAGGGCGCGAAGATCAGATTCGGGATGCGCGGCGCGCCGGGCGCGATCGACCACGTGCGGATCGAGGACGGAGCGCTCAAATGCAGCGTCATCGGTGGCGGCGAAGCCGTGGGCATCTGCGGCTCGGGCCTCATCGACGCGGCGGCGGCGCTGCTCGACCTCGGGCGGATGAACGCCCGCGGGCGGCTGTCGGACGCGGAAGAGCTGGACGGCCAGCGCATCGCGCGCCTGACCGGCACCGTCTATCTCACGCAGGACGACATCCGCGAGCTGCAAATGGCCAAGGGTGCCATCGCCGCCGGCATCCGCCTGATGGCGCGGGAGCTCGGGATCGCAGTTTCGCAGATTGACCACGTTCTGCTGGCCGGCGCGTTCGGCAGCTTCCTCACGCCCGCAAGCGCCTGCCGCATCGGCCTTCTGCCGCAGGAGCTGCTCGGGAAGATCACCGCCGTCGGCAACGCCGCCGGCAGCGGTGCGAAGATGCTTGCGTGCAGCCGGCAGGAGCTTGCGCGCACGGACGCGCTGATCGGACACATCGAATTCATCGAGCTGGCAAGCCTTCCGGACTTCCAGCGCGAATTTGCATCAAATATGCGCTTTTAGGAGGGAAATGCAATGGAATATTGGGCAGAAAAGGCGTTGGAGCTCGGCTTTTCCGCAGTCGGCGAACTGAACACCGCAACGCTCGAGGCGCGCGAGGACGTGCGCGAGATGTGCGCGGAGGATCGCTGCCATGCATACGGACACAACTGGACGTGCCCGCCGGAGTGCGGCACGCTCGCCGAATGCGCGGAGAAAATGCGCCGCTATTCGCATGGCATCCTCGTGCAGACCGTGGGCCATATGCAGAAGGACATCGACTCGCGCGTCTACCGCGAGACGGAGCGCAGGCACATGGAAAATTTCCGCACGTTTGCCGCCATGATGAAAGAGACGTACCCGGACGCGCTGTGCCTCGGCGCGGGCGGCTGCCGCATCTGTAAAAAATGCGCTTATCCCGAGCCCTGCCGCTTCCCGAACAAGGCGTATTCATCGATGGAGGGCTACGGCCTGTTCGTGACGCAGGTCTGCCGCGACAACGGTCTGGAATACTACCACGGCCCGCGCACCATCACGTACACCGCGTGCGTGCTGTACTGAAAAAGCGAACCGCCTTCCCGCAGGGAAGGCGGTTTGTTTTTATCTCTGTTTTCCGTGCAGCAGCCGCTCCAGCAGCTGCGACCGGCGGAAATACAGCAGCAGCGGCATCCCAAGCGGATACAAAACCGCCGTCTCGCCGAGCAGCACCTCGCCGCCGTTGATCGCAAAGCCCTGCAAAAGCGCCGTGGGCGTGAGCACGTAGGCCAGCATCGCGCCGACAAGCACCGCGTTTGCCAGAATGACCGGCAGCGGCACGAGCCAGTCCTTTTTGATCTTCGCGGCCAGCAGACAGCCCAGCAGCGTCCCGGCTGTGCCGATCACGATGTCGAGCGCCGAGACGGTCGAGAAAAAATTGGCGATCAGACAGCCGAGCGTCAGTCCGATGGTCAGACTCGGTTCCAGCGCGACGAGCACGCAAAGGCTGTCTGCGATGCGGAACTGGATGTTGCCGTAGGCGAACGAGGCGGTCAGGATCGTGACGGCCGCGTAGAGCCCTGCAACAACGCCGTTCAGCGCGATCTGGCGGGTGGTGAGTGATTTCATCTGGTTTCCTCCTTCTGCAATTGCCCGGAGGGATAAAAAAGATGGACGCAGTGCGCCCATCTTTGCTTTTCAGCTTTCCCTAGTTTTATTTTAAGACAGGATGGTCACGAACTGTCTGCGCCGGTTGTCTATTTGGCGCTATGCAATTGCGGCTGTATTCTACAAAAGAATCGCCCGTTTGTCAACCGAGGATTTTTTCGCCCGCGACAAATTTCGCCGCGACGTTGCGCTCGTCGGCCAGATACGCCGCGCGTTCGAGCCGCGCGCGCACGGAAAGCTCCTGCGGATGATCGAGACTCGCGTCGCTTAGCACCACGGCGTCAAATTCGTACCCCTCGAGGAACGAGCCGACCTTCCCGAAGAACGCGCCGCCGCCCATCGTGGCCAGATAAAACGCGCGCTCAAAGGACAGGGGCTTCACCGTCTCGTCGTACAGCCGCCAGCGCAGCTTCGAGGCCTGGATGGCGTGCGTCATCGCGCGCAGCATACTCTCGTGGCTGCCGCCGGCAACGTCGGTGGCAAGGCCGACGCGCAGGCCGTTGTCCAGATATTTGTTTACCGGCGCGACACCCGAGGCCAGATTCATGTTCGATTCCGGCGAATGCGCGATGAACACGCCGTTCTCCTTCATCAGCGCCTGCTCATTCTCGTCCGAGTGGACGCAGTGCGCCATGATGCACGGATAGCGTCCGCCGAACAGATCGAACTGCGCGTAAGCGTCGCCGTAATTCTTTGACCGCGGGCAGAGCTCGCGGATCCACGCGATCTCGGAATAGTTCTCCGACAGGTGGCTCTGCACCGGCAGGTCATATGTTTCGCGCAGCCGCGCAAGACCGTACATCAGATCGTCCGTACACGACGGGATGAAACGCGGCGTCAGGATGGGCTTTACGTGTTTATAATGTTCCTTCGTCTCGAGGATCCACTTCTCCGTGTCGCGCAGCGCCTGATTCGTCGAAATTTCGCGCAGATACACCGGCGAGTTGCGGTTCATGTTGACCTTGCCGACATAGCAGCCCAGTCCCGCGTCGTCGAGCTTCTGCATCAGAAGCTCCGTCGCGGGCACATGGATGGTGGCGAACACAGCCGCGCGCGTCGTCGTGCTGGCCAGCAGATGGCGCACAAAGCTGCCATACGCCTTTTCCGCATACTCCAGCTCTTTATACTTCGATTCCTCCGGGAAGGTGTACGTGTTCAGCCATTCGAGCAGCTCCATGTCCATGCCCAGCCCGCGGAACGAAAACTGCGGCGCGTGGACGTGCAGGTCGGTCATGCCCGGCAGGATGAGCGCGCCGCCATAGTCGCAGACCGGCAGCTGCGCATAGCGCTCCGGAAGCGTCTCAAACACGCCTGTCACGCGCCCGTTTTCCACGACCACGCAGCCGTGCTCCACGCAAACCAGCTCGTCCATCGTGCGGCTGTAGCACACATCGCCCTTTACAACGAAAGCCTTCATATTAAACGCTCCTTTTCGCGCCGGGATCTGCCGCACTGCGGCATCTAGAATATCATATCATAATGGCGTGCAGAATTTCCACTTATGTTCTTGGTCGTTCTTCACGAAATCTGCCCCGTCGATTTCAGTAATTCTGACAAAGGCATGAAAAACCTGAAAAATTTTTAGCTTCCCGCGTGATTTTTGTGAATTTCCTCCCCGGAAGGCCAAAAAAACAGATTGCTTTTTTAGGCAGAATCGATTAAAATACAGATATCCGTTCTGTTGTGCGTGTTTTATTCGCACAACCGCGCTGTGGCCGCGTACCACAAAATTTTTTAGGAGGAACATACACATGAAAAAGATCCTTGCTCTGCTTCTTGCAGTCGTCATGGTCTTCGCGCTGGTTGCCTGTGCTTCCGCGCCGGCTGAGACGCCCGCCGAGACCCCGGCTGCTGAGACTCCCGCTGCCGAAACCCCGGCCGCAGAAGAGCCCGCTGCCGAAGAACCCGCCGCAACCGAAGAGCCCGCCGGCAACGGCCCCGGCACCGACATCAAGATCGGCGTCGTGCTCGTCGGCGACGAAAACGAAGGCTACACCTACTCCCACATTCTCGGCATCCAGGAGGCCGCCAAGGCTCTGGGCATCAGCGAGAACAACATCGTCTGGAAATACTCCATCGGCGAAGACGAATCCTGCTACGACGCCTGCGTTGACTGCGTCGACCAGGGCTGCAACATCGTCATCACCAACTCCTACGGCCATCAGTCCTTCTGCCTCCAGGCAGCTGAGGAATATCCCGACGTGCAGTTCGTCGCTATGACCGGCGACACCGCCAAGGCTTCCGGTCTTGACAACTTCCACAATGCGTTCACCGCCATCTATGAGGCCCGCTACGTCGGCGGCGTCGTTGCCGGTCTGAAGCTCCAGGAGCTCATCGACGACGGCAAGGTCGAGGACAAGAACAAGACTGCTGACGGCAAGATCAAGATCGGCTACGTCGGCGCTTATCCGTACGCAGAAGTCGTCTCCGGCTACACCGCGTTCTTCCTTGGCCTGCAGAGCATCGTTCCCGATGTCGCCATGCAGGTCCAGTACACCAACTCCTGGTTCAACATCACCGCTGAAAACGAAGCTGCCAAGGCTCTGATCGCCGACGGCTGCATCATCATCGGCCAGCACGCTGACTCCACCGGCGCTCCGGCAGCCTGTGAAGAAGCGCTTGCCGCCGGCACCACCGTCTACTCCGTCGGCTACAACGTCGATATGCTCGCCGTTGCTCCGAACGCTGCTCTGACCTCTCCGACCAACGTTTGGGAAGTTTTCTATGAGTACGCATTCGGCGCCGTCATGAACGGTGAAAACTTCGACCAGAACTGGTGCCAGGGCTACGAGACCGGCGCTGTCCGCATCACCGACCTCGGCGCTTCCTGCGCGGCCGGCACGGCTGAGAAGGTCGAAGAGACCATCAACGCCATCCACGACGGCACACTGCACGTCTTCGACACCAGCACGTTCACCGTCACGGGCGACAACTATGAGCTGACCAACACCCAGAAGTGCAAGATCGTCACCGACGACGAGGGCCACGTGACCTCCGCCATGATGGTCGACACCGACGGCGACTGGTGCGCTGACAGCGAAGAGGCTATCGCTGACGGCTACTACCATGAGTCCTCCTATCAGTCCGCTCCGTCCTTCCAGATTCGTATCGACGGCATCACCGAGCTGAACTGAGTCTCATCCTGACCGGATATACCCCATCGATCCAATCAAAAAGCGGCTGCTTCGGCAGCCGCTTTTTTGTATCGCGCTTTTTGCGTATGCTTGACTTGTTCACAAAAAACGGGTATTCTAATACCGATATGATCCCATTTCCGGAGGTTTTTATGCCCGCTTGCACATCCTGCGGCGCGGGCGGCTGCGGCGGCTGCCGCAGCCGCGTGCTGCTTTTGAACGAAACAGAGATCGCGCTGCTGCGCGAATTCGGCGCGCTGGCGTTTCTGCCGGTCTGCTGCACCCGCACAGACGAAACGCCCGTCTACCTGACGGACGCAGGCTCGCGCCCGGCCGTGAGCGCCGCGCTCATCGCCATGCAGCTCAAGCGTCTGATCACCATCGACTTCGCCCTGCCGCTTCAGGGCTTTGACTATCATGCATACGACGCCTGCCCCATCCACGGCAGCATGGCGCTGACCGCCGAAGGCCAGGAGGCGCTCGATTCGCTCGAAATTCAGGGCGCGGGCGACTGACCAGCCCGGCATCTACAGAAAAAGGAGTTCGCACGATGAAAATTCTTGTCATTGAGAGCAGTCCCCATAAAAAAGGCTCGTCCAACCTGCTGGCGGGCGAGTTTATCCGCGGCGCGCGCGAACAGGGCCACACCGTCCGCATCTTCGACGCCGCGCACGCAAAGATCGCGCCCTGCCTCGGCTGCAACGCCTGCCGCATGAGCGGCGCGTGCGTGCAGAAAGACGATATGGCCACGCTCTGCGAGGATCTTCTGCGTGCGGATATGGTCGTGTTCGTCACGCCGCTGTATTACTATGGTATGTCCGCGCAGCTGAAGATCGCCATCGACCGCTTCTATGCCATCACCACGCAGCTCGGCGCGAAGAAGCTGAAGGCCGCGCTCATCGTCGCTGCCTGGGACAACGAGAGCTGGACCATGCAGGACGTCAAGGCGCATTACGAGACGCTCTGCCGGTATCTCAACTTCACGAACATGGGCGAGATCCTCGGCGTGGGCTGCGGCTCGGTCAGCGCGACGGCGGCCACCGTCTTCCCGCAGGCAGCCTATGACCTCGGCAAGTCCCTGTGAGGAGGCTTCGCCGGTTTGGAAAACTACTTTCACCTTTCGATGGACCGCCGCAGCGTAAACCAGATCAGCGCGCTCGGGCTTGCGCACTGCGGCGATGCCGTGTTTGAGCTGCTCGTGCGCAGCTACCTGTGCGCCTGCGGCGCGCAGGTCAACCGCAATCTGCACCGCGCGACGGTCGAGATGGTCTGCGCCCCGGCGCAGGCCGCGCGCGCCGAGCGGATGCTGCCGCTTCTTTCGGAGGAAGAGCTCGCCTATTACAAGCGCGGGCGCAACGCGCACGTCCACCAGATCCCGAAAAACGCCTCCTATGTGCAGTATGCCAGGGCCACGGGCCTCGAGACGCTGTTCGGCGCGCTGTATCTGACCGGCCAGACGGACCGGATCAACGAGCTGTTCCTTTCGACCATGGAGGATCCCCATGCCCTTTGACGCATTGTTTCTCACCGCCGTCCGCCGTGAGCTGGAGACGGAACTGGCCGGCTGCCGCATCGACAAGGTGCAGATGCCGCAGCGCGACACCGTTATTTTATCCATGCGCGGCGCAGCCGGCGGCGGCCGGCTGCTGCTGGCTGCTTCGCCCAACCGCCCGCGCATCCACCTGACCGCCGAACCGGCGGAAAATCCCGCGCAGCCGCCCATGTTCTGTATGCTCCTGCGCAAGCACCTGACCGGCGGCCGCCTGCATTCGATCGAACAGCCCGAGATGGAGCGTCTGCTGACGCTGACCTTCGACTGCACCGACGAGATGGGCCTTGCCGCGCGCAAGCGGCTGATCCTGGAGATCATGGGCCGCAACTCCAACCTCATCCTCACCGGCGAAGACGGCCGCATCATCGACTGTCTGCGCCGCGTCGACTTTGAGATGAGCGAGCAGCGGCAGGTCCTGCCGGGGCTTTATTACCATCTGCCGCCCGCACAGGGAAAAATCAGCCCGTTTTCCATCGCACCGGACGCACTCGCCGCGCAGCTTGCCGCGCAGGATACGCCGAAGCGGTTCGACGACTGGATGCTGGACACCTTCTGCGGCCTGTCGCCGCTCGTGTGCCGGGAGCTTTCTTTCCGCCTGACCGGCGAGACGGACACGGACGTGTCCGCGCTCGATGTTTCGGCGCGCGAAGCGCTTGCCGCGCGCCTGTATGACGCGCTCACCGCATTGCGCATGAACGCCGATACGCCCGTACTTCTGTATAAGGACGACCTCCCGTGGGATTTCACCTGCCTGCCCGTGGCGCAGTACGGCGATTTCGTCCGCAGCGAACAGCCCGACAGCTTTTCGCAGCTGCTCGACCGGTTCTACGCCGCACGCGACCGCGCCGATTCCATCCGCCAGAAATCGCAGGCCATCCGCAAACTGCTCACCAATCTGCACGCGCGCACGGCCCGCAAACTGGAAAATCAGCGCAAAGAGCTCGCCGCCACGCACGACCGCGAACGGCTGCGCCGCATGGGCGATATCGTCACAGCCAATCTCTACGCCATTTCGCGCGGACAGGCGCGCCTGCGCGCCGTCGATTTTTACGATCCGGAGATGCGCGAGATCGGCATCCCGCTCAATCCCGCCGTCTCGCCGCAGCAGAACGCCGCGAAGTTCTATAAGGATTACCAGAAGGCCAAGACCGCCGAAAAGATCCTCACCGAGCAGATCGCCCGCGGCGAACAGGAGCTGGACTACCTTGCCGGCGTCCTCGATTCGCTCACGCGCGCCGAATCCGAGCGCGACATTCTCGAGATCCGCGCCGAGCTCGTCTCGGGCGGCTATCTGCGCGAGACGGACCGCAAAAAGCGCATGAAGCTCCCGCCGTCCAAACCCATGCGGTTCATCTCGTCCGACGGGTTTCTGATCCTTGTCGGCCGCAATAACCGCCAGAACGACGAGCTGACCGGCAAGCTCGCCGCCAAGCCCGACATCTGGCTGCACGTGCAGAAGATCCACGGCAGTCACGTCATCATCGTGACGAACGGGCAGCCGGTTCCCGACCGGACCGTCACCGAGGCCATGCAGCTGGCCGCCTATTACTCGCAGGCGCGCGAGGGGCAGAACGTCCCCGTCGATTACACGCCCGTCAAATTCGTCAAAAAGCCGGCCGGCGCGAAGCCCGGCATGGTCGTCTACACGACGTATCAGACCGCCGTCGTCACGCCCGACGCAGCGCTGGCCGAACAGCTGAAGGAGCGTTCATGATGAAAGCAGCTACGCGCAACTATGCCTTTTTTCAGCATAAGGACTGCGAATATTTCCCCTGCCACAAGACGGAGCACCCCGAGAATTTCAACTGCCTGTTCTGCTATTGCCCGCTGTACGCGCTCGGGCGCAAATGCGGCGGCAATTTCCGCTACAACGAAAAGGGCATCAAGGACTGCTCCGGATGCCTGTTTCCGCACCGGAAAGAGAATTTTGACCGTGTCATCGCCAAGTTCCAGGACATCGTGAAGCTCACGCAGGACGAATAAACGTCCGCACCCCGCCGAAAACTACCGGCGGGGTGATTTTTATGAAGCAGGCGCCGACGCCAAACAGCCGTCCGCAGCCCGTGCAGGACCGGCCGGTACCGCCGGTCGAGGCAAAAACCGACAAAGCCTGACACCATCCGCGCACCTGCGCCATAGAATGCTCCGGGAGCACCCGCTCCCGGAGATTTTTTCAGGAGGTTTTTCGTATGTGTTCTTCCTGCAACAGCTGTAACGGCATCGTTTTCCCCGATTTTGTGCAGCAGCGCTGCTGCAACCCCTGCTGCAACCCCTGCTGCAAGCAGTCGTCCGGTTCTGTCGGCGGCACGTCGACGACGAACCCGAGCTGCACGTGCACCTGCACGTGTCAGAATTCGTCCGGTTCGTCCGGGACCGTCGCCGGTACTTCCACCGGCACAAACACCTCGTGCGGCTGCAATTCCTGCTGCCGCCGTCCGTGCGGCTGCAATCGCTGCTCGGGATAAGCGCAACATGGCGCAGGAGCCTCTGGCTCCTGCGCCGTCGACCTCTCCGGCCCTTCGGGCCACCTCCCCTTGCGAAGGGGAGGCTTTAGACTGCGCAAAATCCAAGCCTCCCCTTGCGAAGGGGAGGTGCCGAGCGCAGCGAGGCGAAGAGGTCGGGCCGTCGGAGACACGTCTGTGCTTCGGCATTGCGTTTTTTCCGGAAGTCTGCTATACTTTCTGTATCACAGAAAGGGGCATACGCCATGAAAGATCTCCTCTGCCGCCTGTTCACCCCGTGGAAGGCCGGCGATCAGTTTGACAGCAGCGATGCGTTCTTCGGTTTCCTGCTCGCGCGCAATAAGGCGCTGAACGTCCTGCGCGCGATCCTGTTCGGCATCGCGTTTGTGCTGCTCGTGCTGGGCTACGCCGTGTCCGACATGACGAACGGCTACTCCATCGCCGATCTTGCCAACCAGCCGTATTATCTCATCGCCATTATCGTTTTGCTGCTTTCGCTCGGCGTGTCGCTCGTCATCATGCAGAACGAGAACGAGCTGCCGCCCGATATGCGGAAAAAATAACTCCCATACGTCCATACGTCCTCGTATACGAAAGGAGTCTGTGCCATGAAACGGATCGCATTCCTGCTCGCAGCACTTGCGCTCGCGCTTTCGCTCTGCGCGTGCGCAAAACAGGCCGAGCCCGAGCGCTGGGACTATAAGCCCTGCGTGATGATTGACGGCGTCCTCTACGGCACCACCGGCCATCGCGCCAGCTACAAAACAGCCGAGCGCCCCGAAAACGGCGGCCATACGGACGGCCGGATCACCACGAGCGTCCCGGGCTACGAGCTGCCCACGCAGAACGACCAGTCAAACTTCGGCGACGGCTATTATTATCGCTTCGGCGAGGAGGAAGACACCGTCGAGATCTTCATGCCGGACCCCGGCGGCTGGTACATCTACCGCGCAGAACCGGAAAATTGAAAAGAACCCGCCGCAGAATTTCATTCTGCGGCGGGTTTTACACATCTTCCAGCAGCATCCGCACCTCTTCTTCCGTCAGCGCGCGATACTGCCCCGGCGCGAGGGCTGCGTCCAGCCGCAGCGGCCCCATCGCCAGCCGCCTGAGATAAAACACGTGCGCGCCCACGGCCTTGACCATCAGCTTCACCTGATGCTTGCGCCCCTCGGTAATCCAGAGCTTCGCGGCCGTGACGGGCCGCTGCGGGTTTTTGAGGTATTTTTCCCGCCGAAATTCGGGGAGATACGCCTCGCTTTCGCCGATCGTGCTGTATTGCAGCAGCTGCGCGCGTGCCGGGCGCGTCATCTCGCCCGTCGCGGGCAAAACCACGCCGCGCTCCATCTGCCGCAGATCGTCCTGCGTCAGCGTGCCGAACGCGCGGAATTCGTATTCCTTTTCCACATGATGCTCCGGGCGCAGCAGCCGCACATCGAGCATCCCGTCGTCGGTAAACAAAAGCAGCCCCTCCGTGTCCTTATCCAGCCGCCCCACCGGGTGCAGCGCCTCGCGCAGTTCCACCGGGAAGCAGACCATGACCGTCTCGCGTCTGGGATCCGTCCGCGCGGTCAAAAGTCCCCGCGGCTTGTTGAGCATATAATACTGCGCCATGCGTCCCCTCCCTTTCCTTTCTCTATCATACCGGAAGCGCGTGCCGTTTGCAAGCGTCTAAAATGACGGATGAAATTTTAAATCCTGCAAATTTCACATTGAAATTTACATAACCATAAAATATTTTCACTTTTTTGCATTTTCCTCTTTTCAAAAGCGTCATTCTGTGATAGGATATCATTGAAACTTATCCCAACACAGGGAGGCGTATTTTCATGAAACTGACCCCGCACGGCGTATTTCTCGTAAACGGCGCGCCGCAGGCCGCCGCGTCCGTTTCCCCGGACGAAGGCCGCCGCCGCACGATGGCCTACCGCATCCTACAGGCGCACAACCGCTCCGGCGACGAAAAGAAGCTGCAAATCGCCTTCGACGCCATGCTCTCGCACGATATCACCTACGTCGGCATCATCCAGCAGGCGCGCGCCTCGGGTATGCAGGAATTTCCGCTTCCCTACGCGCTGACCAACTGCCACAACAGCCTCTGCGCCGTCGGCGGCACGATCAATGAGGACGATCACGTCTTCGGCCTGTCCGCGGCCAGAAAATACGGCGGCATCTACGTGCCCGCCAACCAGAGCGTCATCCACTCCTACGCGCGCGAGCAGATGGCCGCGTGCGGCGCGATGATCCTCGGTTCCGATTCGCACACGCGCTACGGCGCGCTCGGCACGATGGCCGTCGGCGAAGGCGGCCCGGAGCTTGCCAAGCAGCTGCTGCGCCACACGTGGGACGCAGACCTCCCGGAGGTCGTGCTCGTCTACGTGACAGGCAAGCCGCGCCGCGGCGTCGGCCCGCACGACGCAGCCCTCGCGCTCGTCAAGGCGACGTTCGCAAGCGGCTTCGTCAAGAACCGCGTACTGGAGTTTGCAGGCCCCGGCATTGCGAATCTCCCCATCGACTTCCGCAACGGCATCGACGTCATGACGACCGAGACGACCTGCCTGTCCTCCATCTGGCAGACAGATGAAGAGACAAAGCGCTTCTTTGCGATCCACGGCCGCCCGGAGGCGTACCGGCCGCTTGCGCCCGAAGACGGCGCATACTACGACCGCATGATCGAGCTGGATCTTGACGCGCTCGAACCGATGATCGCCCTGCCCTTCCATCCGTCCAACGCCTACACCATCCGCGAGTTCCTTGCGAATGCGAAGGAGCTTCTCGCGGACGTGGAGGCCGAGGCGAAAAAGCGCTGGCCGAAGGCCGATGTCCACCTGCTGGATAAGATCCGCGACGGCGGCGTCTGGGCCGATCAGGGCATCATCGCCGGCTGCGCGGGCGGTATGTTCGACAATATCGACGAGGCCGCGCAGATCCTGCGCGGCGGCTCGATCGGAAACGGCGGCTTCTCCATGAGCGTCTACCCCACGTCCGTGCCGGTGAGCCTTGCGCTCACGCGCATGGGCGTAACGGCGGAGCTTCTGGAGACGGGCGCGATCATCAAGCCCAGCTTCTGCGGCCCGTGCTTCGGCGCCGGCGACGTGCCTGCCAATAACGGCCTGTCGCTGCGTCACACGACGCGCAACTTCCCCAACCGCGAGGGCTCCAAGCCCGGCGAGGGCCAGTTCGCGGGCGTGTGCCTGATGGACGCGCGCTCGATTGCCGCGACGGCCGCAAACGGCGGCCGCATCACGCCCGCCGACGCGGTCGATTACGCGCCCGAGCGCCATGCGTATACCTTCGACGAGACGGTCTACGCCCGCCGCGTCTATAACGGCTTCGGCCATCCGCAGCCCGATGAGCCGCTCGTCATGGGCCCGAACATCACCGACTGGCCGAAGATGCAGCCGCTCGGCGAAAACGTCCTGCTCGGCCTCGCGGCCGTCATCCGCGACCCCGTCACGACCACCGACGAGCTCATTCCCTCCGGCGAAACGTCGTCCTACCGCTCCAATCCTCTGCGGCTGGCCGAGTTCACGCTCTCGCGCCGTGTCCCGGACTATGTTCCGCGCGCCAAGGCCATCGCGCAGCTTGAATCCGAACGCCGTGCGGGCGCAGCTCCTGCGGCGCTTCGCGCCATCCTCGCGCGCGTCGGCGACGCGGACGCGCTGATGCCGTCCACGCAGCTCGGCTCGTGCGTCTTCGCCAACAAGCCCGGCGACGGCTCCGCGCGCGAACAGGCTGCCTCGTGCCAGCGCGTGCTCGGCGGCGCAGCCAACATCTGCTATGAGTTCGCCACCAAGCGCTACCGCAGCAACTGCATCAACTGGGGGATGCTGCCCTTTACGCTGGACGAGGGCGCGGCCTTCTCCGCCGAACCCGGCGACTATGTCTTCGTACCCGGCGTGCGCGAAGCGCTCCGGGCCGGGAAAACGGACTTCCCCGCGACGCTCATACACGCCGGCGGCCGCACGGAGCCTGTTCTGCTGCACATCCGCGGCCTGACGGGCGATGAAATGGATATTCTGCTCGACGGCTGTCTCATGAACTATTACGCAAACCGCGCATAAGGAGGATCGTATGGATAAACTTCAGATGACCACGCCGCTCGTCGAGATGGACGGCGACGAAATGACAAGAATCCTCTGGCAGATGATCAAGGACGAGCTGCTTTGCCCCTTCATCGACCTGAAAACGGAGTATTACGACCTCGGTCTGCTGCACCGCAACGAGACGCGCGATCAGGTCACCGTCGACGCCGCGCTGGCGACGAAAAAATACGGCGTGGCCGTCAAATGCGCCACCATCACGCCAAACGCGCAGCGCATGATCGAATATCCTCAGCTGACCGAGATGTGGAAAAGCCCGAACGGCACGATCCGTTCGATCCTCGACGGCACGGTCTTCCGCGCGCCGATCCTCATCGATTCCATCAGGCCTGTCGTGCGCAACTGGAAAAAGCCCATCACGATCGCGCGCCACGCCTATGGCGACGTGTATAAATCCGTGAGCTTTGAGACGGACGAGCCCGGCGAATGCACCATGACCTTCCGCGGTGCGTCGGGCAAAGCGCAGACCGTGCTCGTGCAGAAGACCGACGGCCCGGCCGTTTTCCAGGGCGAACACAACAAGGAATCGAGCATCCGCTCGTTTGCGCGTGCGTGCTTCCAGTATGCCGTCGACACGAAGCAGGATCTCTGGTTCTCTACCAAGGACACCATCGCCAAGGTCTACGACGGCGCATTCAAGCGCATTTTCGAGGAGGAATACGAAAGCGCCTACCGGGCGCGGTTCGAGGCGCTGGGCCTGAAGTATTTCTACACGCTCATCGACGACGCGGTCGCCCGCGTCATCCGCAGCGAGGGCGGCTTCATCTGGGCCTGCAAGAATTACGACGGCGATGTCATGAGCGATATGGTGTCCACGGCCTTCGGCTCGCTTGCCATGATGACGTCCGTGCTCGTCGCACCGGACGGCACGACGGAGTATGAAGCCGCGCACGGCACCGTCACACGCCACTATTACCGCCACCTCAAGGGCGAAGAGACATCCACGAACCCCGTGGCGACGATCTTCGCGTGGACGGGCGCACTGCGCAAGCGCGCGCAGCTCGACGGCCTCGCCGGTCTTGAGGCGTTCGCCGGCAAGCTGGAGACCGCCTGCCTCGATACCATCCGCGCGGGCGTCATGACGAAGGACCTGACCGGCCTCGTCGAGGGTGAAGCGCCCAAAGCCGTCACCAGCCGCGCATTCCTCGCGGCCATCCGCGCCCGCCTGGAGGCGTGACCAAATCCCATGAAAAACCAGGCCGCAAAAACACTTGCGGTCTGGTTTTTTCTGCATTGGCTTTCAATTCCGCGCAGTCCAAAGCCTCCCCTTCGGAAGGGGAGGTGGCACGGCGAAGCCGTGACGGAGAGGTCGGCGTAGGCAATACGAATTCGCCGAAGAGCTTCCCCTTTTTGCTGCTTCCCTCTGCTTAACCTCTCAGGCGCTTCGCGCCAGCTCCCCTTAAAAGGGGAGCCTTGGATTTTGCACAGTTCAAAGTCTCCTCGTGTAAGGGGCCAGAGAGGTCGACCCATCAGCAACTGTCTGTCTCTCAAATCGGCCGGATGGCCGAAAGATCATACGGCGTGGTCTGATAGACGAAGTAGTTCAGCCAGTTCTGATACAGCAGATTCGCGTGGCTGCGCCACGTGACCATCGGCGGCTTCGTGTCGTCGTCGCCGGGGTAGTAATTCTCCGGTACATGGATGGGCAGTCCCGCGTTCTTATCGCGCAGATATTCCGCCTCCAGCGTCCCGGCGTCATACTCCGAATGGCCCGTGATGAAGATCTGCCGCCCCTGATCGGTCGCCATCGCGTACACGCCCGCCTGTTCGGACGAGGCCAGGATCTTCAGCTTGCTGCACCGCTCGATGTCCTCGCGCAGCACCGTCGTGTGCCGCGAATGCGGCGCCATGAACGTGTCGTCGAACCCGCGCATGAGCATCGACGAGCGCCGCTCGACATGGTGCGGATACACGCCGAACAGCTTTTCCTTCAGCGCGTGCTTGCCGATGCCGTAGTGGTAGTAAAGCCCCGCCTGCGCGCCCCAGCAGATGTGGAACGTGCTGTGGACGTGCGTGCGGCTCCACTCCATGATCCTGCACAGCTCCGGCCAGTATTCCACCTCCTCAAACGGCATCTGCTCGACCGGCGCGCCGGTGATGATGAAGCCGTCGAAGCGGCGCTCACGCACGTCCTCAAACGTCTTGTAAAACTTCAGAAGATGCTCGCGCGAGGTATTTTTCGACTCGTGGCTGTCCGTGTGGATGAGCTCCAGCTCGACCTGTAACGGTGTGTTGCCGAGCAGCCGCGACAGCTGCGTCTCGGTTGCGATCTTCGTCGGCATGAGGTTCAGCACGAGAATTTGCAGCGGACGGATATCCTGCGAGACGGCGCGCGTCTCGTTCATCACGAAGATATTCTCCTCCGCCAGCGTTTTTGCGGCCGGCAGGCCGTTCGGGATCATGATAGGCATGAGCTGCGTTCCTTTCCGGTGTAGTCCGTTATCTGAGCGCCTGGTCGAGATCGGCGATAAGATCCTCCGCGTCCTCCAGTCCGCAGGAATAGCGGATGAGGTCCTCGCGCACGCCCGCGGCCAGCAGCTCTTCGGCGTTCATCTGCCGGTGCGTCGTCGACGCCGGGTGCAGGCAGCACGTGTGCGAATCCGCCACGTGCGTCTCGATGGACGCGACCTTTAATTTGCCCATCACGGCCTCGGCCGCTTCGCGGCCGCCCTTGACGCCGAAGCTCACGACGCCGCACGAGCCGTGCGGCAGGTATTTCTGCCCCAGTTCATAGTATTTATCGCCCTTCAGGCCGCAGTACTGCACCCACGAGACATTCTCGTGCTGCTGCAAGAATTCCGCGACCCTCTGCGCGTTTTCGCAGTGGCGCTGCATCCGGACGTGCAGACTCTCGAGACCGAGATTCAGATAATACGCGCTCTGCGGCGACTGGATCGCGCCAAGATCGCGCATGAGCTGCACGGTCGCCTTTGTGATATACGCGCCCGCAAGACCGAAGCGCTCGGTATACGTCACGCCGTGATAGCTCTCGTCCGGCTCGCACAGGCCGGGATACTTGTCGGGGTACTTCGTCCAGTCGAACTTTCCGGAATCGACGATCGCACCGCCGATGGCGCCCGCGTGGCCGTCCATATACTTGGTCGTCGAATGCACGACGATGTCCGCGCCCCATTCAAACGGGCGGCAGTTGATCGGCGTTGCGAACGTGTTGTCCACGATCAGCGGCACGCCGTGCCGGTGCGCGGCGGCGGCGAATTTCTCGATATCCAGAACGGTCAGCGCCGGGTTTGCCACCGTCTCGCCGTACATGGCCTTCGTATTCGGGCGGAACGCCGCGTCCAGCTCCTCGGGGGAGCAGTCGGGATCGACGAACGTGACCTCGACGCCCATGCGCTTCATCGTCACGGCGAACAGGTTGAAGCTCCCGCCGTAGATGCTCGACGAGCTGACCAGATGGTCGCCCGCGCTCACGATGTTGAACACCGCAAAGAAGATCGCCGCCTGACCGGAGGCCGTCAGCATCGCGGCCGTGCCGCCCTCGAGCGCGGCAATGCGCGCCGCGACGGCGTCGTTCGTCGGATTTTGCAGCCGCGAATAGAAATATCCGCTTGCTTCCAGATCGAAGAGCTTGCCCATCTCGGCGCTGCTCTCATATTTAAAGGTCGTGCTCTGAATGATGGGGATCTGGCGCGGCTCGCCGTTTTTGGGGCTGTAGCCGGCCTGTACGCAGCGCGTACCGAGTCCAGGTTGTGGCATTGCGGATCAATCTCCTTTTCTGACTTGATTTCAAAAAAAGGGCGCGAAAGCGCCCTTTTCGTCACTTTCCTGTTTGATTATAAATCAAAACAGCTTATAAGTCCAGCCCATGTCGTCTGCGACCGTGCCGGTCTGCATCCCATAGAGGCTGTCATACAGCCGCTGCGCCACCGGGCCGACCTTTGCATCGGCGACCTGGATCTCCTCGCCGTTGTAGTTGAGATAGCCGATGGGCGAGATGACCGCCGCGGTGCCGCTGGCGAAGATCTCCTGTAAGGTGCCGTCCTTCGCGGCCTGTTCGATCTCATGGATGGAGAGCTTGCGCTCGGAGATCTTCACGCCCCACTTTTTGAGCAGCTGAATGACGGAATCGCGCGTAATGCCGGGCAGGATCGTCCCGGAGTCGAGCGGCGCGGTGATGACCTCGTCCGCGATGCGGAAAAAGGCGTTCGACGTGCCGATCTCCTCGACGTATTCGTGATCCTTTGCGTCGAGCCACAGAACGTCCTTGCAGTCGTACTTCATCGCGTCCAGACTTGCGCGCATACCGCCGCCGTAGTTGCCGCCGACCTTGGCATAGCCCGTGCCGCCCTCGGCCGCGCGGATGTACTTATCCTGCACAAAGATGCGCGTGGTATGCAGTCCGCCGTCGTTTGCCGCATAGTAAGAGCCTGTCGGACTCAGGATGATCATAAATTTATAGTGCTTCGCAGGCAGCACGGAGAACGAGACTTCGTCGCCGAAGATGAACGGCCGCACGTACATCGCCGTGCCCGGCGCAGACGGGACCCAGTCCATATCCTCACGGATGACGGCCTTCACCGCCGCCAGGAACAGATCGCCCGGCAGCTCGGGGATGCACATACGCTCGCAGGTGTTCTTCATGCGGGCGATGTTGCGGTCCGGGCGAAACAGCTGCACGCCGCCGTCGGGCGTGCGATACGCCTTCATGCCCTCGAACATCATCTGCGCGTAATGCAGCACGCACGACGCAGGCTCGATGAGGAACGGCGCGTGCGGCACCACGCGGCCGTCGTGCCAGCCCTGACCCTCGTCATAGTCCATGACAAACATATGATCCGTGAAATACTTTGCAAAGCCCAGCTTCGTCTCGTCTGCGGGACGCGGCTTCGGGTTGGTCGTTCTGGTTACGGGGAACGTGTACTCCATGATGAAAACCTCCTTGATTCAATAATGATACAGCTCCGGGCGCCGGTCCCGGAAAACGTTAATGGATGCGCGGATCTGCTGCAAAATGGCGCGGTCGCAGCTTGCTGTGAGGATCTCCTCGTGCGCGCCGGCCAGCGCCAGCGTCTTGCCCCACGGGTCGACGATCATCGAGCCGCCGCCGTAGATGGCGCTCTGCGCCGTCCCGCAGGAGTTGCAGCAGGCGACGAAGCACTGATTCTCGATCGCTCGCGCCGTCAGCAGCGCGTGCAGATGCGCCGTTCTTACGCCGGGCCACTGCGACACGACGAACAGCACGTCCATGCCGCCCAGCGCCAGCGTCCGCGCCAGCTCCGGGAAGCGGATGTCGTAGCAGATCACAAGCCCGCAGTCGACGCCGTCCAGCCGGAACCGGCAGCCGTGCGCGCCGGGCGTGTAATACCGGTGCTCGTCCATGGGCGTAAACAGATGCGTCTTGTCATACTGCCCCACGAGTGTCCCCGCGCGGTCAAATACGCACGCGGTGTTATAGACCTTTCCGCCGCGGACGTTCGAGACGCTTCCCGCGACGATATTCACACCGAGTCTGCGCGCAAGCGGGCCGAATACCGCCTGCACCTGCGCGCAGTCCCGGTCGCTGAGGGCTTCAAGCCGTTCCTGCGGGAAAAATCCCGTGTTCCACGTCTCGGGCAGGACGATGACGTCGGGCTTTTCCTCCTTCGCCGCCTTCCGGACGAGCGCCTCCGCCAGCTGAAAGTTTTCCTCCGGCTGGCAGAAGGCCATATTCATCTGCACACAGGATATCTTCATCCCTGATAATCCCTTCCCGCCTGCACAGCCTTCCGGTTCACGTCAAACAGCTCCGCCTTGCGCGCGGGAATGACCTTGTGCAGCGCCGGCTCGACGGATGCGAAGCTGACGCAGCCCGTCTTTTCGATCAGCGCGCCGAGCAGCAGCATATTGGCAAGCGCCGGCACGCCCATCTCGCCGGCAAGACCGGTCGCGGGGATGTAATACGTCTCGACGTCCGTGCGCCGCACCTTGCGGGAAATGAGCGTCGAGTCGACGAAGATCTTTCCGCCCGGCGCGACCGCGTCCTCATACTTGTCGAGCGACGGGTTGTTCATGACCATCAGCACGTTCGGGTGCTGCACGATCGGCGAACCGACCGGCGTGTCGGACAGGATGACGTTGCAGTTTGCCGTGCCGCCGCGCATCTCCGGGCCGTAGGACGGCAGCCAGCTCAGCTCCCGTCCCTCCAGAAGTCCCGCGTAGGCCAGCACCTTCCCGGAGAAGAGCAGACCCTGTCCGCCAAAGCCTGCAATGACGATCTGATACTCTGTCATACTCCATCCTCCTTATCGCGGTAGACGCCGAGCGGATAATACGGGATCATCTTCTCGTCGATCCACTCCAGCGCCCGCTGCGGCTCCAGACCCCAGTTCGTCGGGCAGGCCGACAGCACCTCGACCAGCGAGAATCCCTTTCCGTTTATCTGATTTTCAAAGGCTTTTTTGATGCACGCCTTTGCGTTTTTCACATTTTTGACCTTGTTGACCGTCACGCGCGCCAGATAGGCCGGCGCGTCGAGCGTGGCGAGCAGCTCGCAGATGCGGATGGGGTAGCCCTGCGTCTTCACGTCGCGGCCATACGGCGAGGTCTGCGTGATCTGCCCCGGCAGGCTCGTCGGAGCCATCTGGCCGCCGGTCATGCCGTAGATGGCGTTGTTGATGAAGATCACCGTGATGTTTTCGCCTCTTGCCGCCGCGCTGACCGTCTCGCACAGGCCGATGGAGGCCAGATCGCCGTCGCCCTGATACGTAAAGACGACGTTTTCGGGCAGCGACCGCTTTACGCCGGTCGCAACCGCGGGCGCGCGGCCGTGCGCGGCCTCGATCATGTCGCAGGTAAAGTAGTTATACGCCAGCACCGAGCAGCCGACCGGCGCGATGCCGATGGTCTTTCCCTCGATGCCCAACTCGTCGATGCACTCGGCGACCAGCCGGTGTACGATGCCGTGCGTGCAGCCCGGGCAGTAGTGCAGAACGGCGTCGGTCAGAGCCTTCGGTTTTTCAAAAACAGTCGTCATGCGTTTGCGCCTCCTTCAGCCATAGTTCGGATGCTTGCCAGCACCTCATCGGGCGTGGGGATCATGCCGCCGACGCGCGCGCACAGCGAAACGGGCTTTTTGCACCGCACCGCCAGCTCCACGTCCTGCTTCATCTGCCCCATGCTGAGCTCAACACACACGAAGCCGCGGACCGTGTCCGCCGCCTTGCGCAGCGGCTCGTTCGGGAACGGCCAGAGCGTGACCGGCCGGATCATCCCGGCCCGGATGCCCTGCTTTCTGGCCTCGACGATGGCGTTGCGCGACACGCGCGCGGTGATGCCCGTCGACACGACGCAGACCTCCGCGTCGTCCATCATGAATTCCTCCCACATCGTCTCGTTCTTCTCGACCTCGGCGTAGCGCGCGAAGCGTTCGAGATTCTTCTGCTCCAGCTCCGCGGGCGACAGATACAGCGAGTTGATGATGTTGTGCTTCCGTTTTCCCTCCGTTCCGGTCACGGCCCACGCGGGCGCGCCGTTTATGAGCGCCTGCTCCTCGGGCAGCACGACCGGCTCCATCATCTGGCCCATCGTGCCGTCGGCCAGCAGCATCGCCGGCATCCGGTATTTGAACGCCAGCTCAAACGCCTTCTGCGTCAGGTCTGCCATCTCCTGCACCGACGCGGGCGCGAGCACCAGCACGTGAAAATCGCCGTGGCCGGGGCCTCTGGTCGCCAGGAAGTAGTCCGACTGCGACGGCTGGATGCCGCCAAGACCCGGGCCGCCGCGCTGGACGTTGATGATGAGCGCGGGCAGATCCGCGCCCGCCATATACGAGATCCCCTCGCACTTGAGCGCGATGCCGGGGCTCGACGAGGACGTCATGGCCAGCTTTCCTGTCGAGGCCACGCCGTAGACCATGTTGATGGCCGCGATCTCGCTCTCCGCCTGAAGGAATACGCCGCCGATCTTCGGCATCCGCTTGGCCATATAGGCCGCGATCTCCGTCTGCGGGGTGATGGGGTAGCCGAGGTAATGGCGGCAGCCGCAGCGGATGGCGGCCTCAGCGATGGCCTCGTTGCCCTTCATAAGTACTTTTTCCTGCATAGCCCTCTTCCTTTCTCACTTTTCGACCGTGATGACGCAGTCCGGGCACATCGTCGCGCAGAACGCGCAGCCGACGCACGCTTCCGGATCCGTCAGCTCGACGGGCGTGTGCCCCTTCTGATTCAGCCGCGTCTTCGACAGCGTCAGCAGCCCCTTCGGGCACGCATTCACGCACAGTCCGCAGCCCTTACAGAGCTCTTCCTGAAATGTTAGTCTTGCCATATTGCGCCTCCTGTGTGAGTTGATAATACAGTTTTTGGAGTCTCAGCGGGAACAGGTCTGCGATCTTTCCCCGTAATTCCCCGTACAGCGCCTGCGCGCAGCACGTCATCACGACCGGCAGTCCCGTCAGCTTCCCGAGCGCCGCGGCATACGCCGTGCCTGCCAGCACGTCCTCCGCCGTCGTCTGCTGTCCCAGATTCGTGTTGTTTACAATTCCCGTGAACGGCAGCCCGCACGCCGCCTCGATCTCGCGCAGCACCGCGGCGGCGTCCTCCGCCGTCCGCGTCAGCGGCCGCGCGGCGTTTGCCACCAGCAGCATCGCATAGTCGCCCTCTTCCCGGATCGCCGGCACATACCGCCCCAGCGCCAGCGCGCCGCGGTCGTCGCCGCCGATGTCCAGCACGCCGTATTCCGTGCGGCTTTCGATCAGCGCATACGTCTCCTTCGGCATGGCCGGCACATCGAGATTCGAATTTGCAAACGGCGAGCAGATCAGGCCGATGCCGTCCTCCCGCAGCTGCTCTTCACTGTCCTTCGTGCGGAAATAGGGGTTCACAATGTCAAGATCGGCGATCGTAACGGGCAGTCCCTGCTCCGTGTGCAGCCAGCGCGCGTAATTGAGCGCGATGTTCGTCTTGCCGCTGCCGTAATGCCCGGCAAACAGCGTCAGCCGTTTCGGCTTCAAGCGCCTTACCTCCTCTTACAGCTGATTGCGGATGATCTTTCCGCTGATGGTCTTCGGCAGCTCGTCGCGGAAGACCACGATGCGGGGGTATTTATACGGAGCGGTATGCTCCTTGACGTAATTCTGAATTTCCTTCTTCAGCTCCTCCGTGCCCTCCTTGCCGGGCACGAGCACGATGGACGCCTTGACGACCTGACCGCGGATCTCGTCCGGTGCGGCGGACACGCCGCATTCGAGCACATACGGAAGCTCCATGATGACGTTTTCGATCTCAAACGGCCCGATGCGGTAGCCGGACGACTTGATGACGTCGTCCGCGCGGCCGACATACCAGTAGAAGCCGTCCTCGTCGCGCCAGGCGAGATCGCCCGTGTGATACCACCCGTCGTGCCACACGGCCTCGGTGCGCTCCTTGTCCTGATAATACCCCAGGAACAGGCCGCACGGCAGCGTTTCGCCGCTCGTTCTGATGCAGATCTCGCCGTTGACGCCGTCGGCGACCGGGTTGCCGTCCGTGTCGACCAGCTCGATGCCGTAGCCGGGGATGGGCTTGCCCATGGAGCCGGGCTTCATGAGGTTGCCGGTCAGATTGCCGATGCCGAGCGTCATCTCCGTCTGGCCGTAGCCCTCGGCGATCTGCAAGCCCGTGGCCTTGCGGAACTGATAAAAGACCTCCGGGTTCAGCGCCTCGCCGGCCGTCGTCGCGTGCTGGATGGACGAAAGATCGTACTGCGACAGATCCTGCTTGATGAGCATCCGGTACATGGTCGGCGGCGCGCAGAACGTCGTGATATGGTATTTTGCGAACATCGGCAGGATCTTCGATGCGTCGAACCGGTCAAAGTCGTAGGTGAACACCGCGCCCTCGCACAGCCACTGGCCGTAGAGCTTGCCCCAGAGCGCCTTGCCCCAGCCCGTCTCGGAGATCGTGAAGTGCAGGCCGTCGGGCTGGACCCAGTGCCAGTATTTCGCCGTCACAAAGTGCCCCAGCGCGTATTTGTAGCTGTGCATGGCGATCTTCGGATAGCCCGTCGTACCGGAGGTAAAGAACATCAGCATCGGATCGTCGCCGCACGGCGCGTTTTCCGCCCGGACGAAGCGCCGCGAGAAGAGCTGATACTCCTCGTCAAAATTGTGCCAGCCCGCGCGCGTGCCGTTTGCCATGATCCGCGTCACGCTGAGGCCCGTCTCCTCCAGCGCCAGATCGACCTGATGCGCCGTGTCGCCGTCGCCGGTGCAGACGACGGCGCTCACGCCGGCTGCCTGGAAGCGGTAGGTAAAGTCATGCGCGAGCAGCTGGTTCGTCGCCGGGATGGCGATGGCGCCGAGCTTGTGCAGGCCGAGAATGGCGAACCAGAACTGATAATGCCGCTTCAGGACCAGCATCACGCGGTCGCCGCGCCTGATGCCGAGCGAGGTAAAGTAGTTCGCCGCCTGACTCGAACCGTCCTTCATGTCCTTGAACGTGAAGCGCCGCTCGGTCATGTCGTTCGCCACGTGCAGCATCGCCAGCTTGTCGGGGCTTCTGCGCGCAATGCCGTCGACGATGTCAAACGCGAAGTTGAATTCGTCCTCGTGCGCGAAATGAAGCGCCTTCAGACTCCCGTCCGCGTTCTCCTCGGGCTGTACGAACTTCGCGCACAGGAGCTTTTCGGGCTCGACCTCCTCGACGGCTCGCGGCCGCACGACGATGGCCTGCTCTTCCTCCGTGCCGGCCATGATCATCGCCAGGAACGTGCAGTCCGCGCCGTCCACCGCGATCATGCCGTGCGGCGTGGAGCTCTTGTAGAAAATGCTGTCGCCCTCGTGCAGCGTCTCCTCGTGATCGCCGACGCGCACGCGCATCGAGCCCTTCAGGACCAGGTCGAATTCCTGGCCGCCGTGCGTGGTGGTGTGGATGGGCTGGTGCTGAAGCTCCTCGGAGTACTGATACGTGACCCAATACGGCGTGGCCAGCTTCTGACGGAACATCGCGGCCATGTTGCGGATCGTGATGCCGTCTTCCGCGGCGGTGATGAGCCCGCAGCCCTTTCTTGTCACGCTGTAGCTCGACAGCTTGGCCGACTGACCCTCGAGCAGGTCCGTCAGCTCGATGCCGAACGCCAGCGAGCATTTGTGCAGAAACGTGAACGGCAGATCGACCGTGCCCGTCTCAAAGCTCTTATACTGTTCGACGCTCACTTCGGTCTTCTGCGCCATTTCCTTCTCGGTGAAGCCGGTGATGCGCCGCATCTCGCGGATACGCTGCGCGATCTCCATGAGCGGATTTACGGTCGCGGCTGTGGTCTGGGTCGTCATAGGGTTGTTCCTCCTTGCATCAAAAAGCTCATGCGGCAAATAAAAAAGCTCGCCTCAAGAAATCTCTTGAGGCGAGCTGAAAATCATGCCCGTGGTACCACTCAAATTGCGGCAAAAACATCTGCCGCCGCTTCAGAACCCAACAGTCCCTATCCCTTAACGCGGGCAAACGGAAGACGCCTACTTGCAAAACGCAATGTGTTCGGGTCTTCGACTCGGAAGGGATGGGTCTTTGGAGTTCGTGCTGCCGGTTTTCACCAACCACCGGCTCTCTGAAAGCAGTCCGTCCGACCGTCTTCGTCATCGTCTTTGCTGATTTGAACTTGCCTCATTTTTATCACAGACGCCGCCGTCTGTCAAGACCGTGTGAAATTTTTATGACTTTGCCCAACAGCCGCGCCGTCCGCGGCCTGAAATTTTATCGGATTTGTTCAGTACTTTTCGCCGTGTCGATCCCGGCCGCGCCGTCCAGACCCAGCGTGCGCGTGGCTTCCTCGCGCATTTTATACTTGAGGATCTTCCCCGCCGCGTTCATCGGGAACGATTCGACGAACCGGATGTATTTCGGCACCTTGTGCCGCGCGAGACTGGCTTTGATATACGCCAGCATTTCCTCCTCCGTGACGCTTCCCGGCTCCTTGAGGATGATGCACGCCATCGCCTCCTCTCCGTATTTTTTGTCGGGCACACCGATGACCTGCACGTCCTTCACGCCCGGATGCGTATAGATGAACTCCTCGATCTCCTTGGGGTAGAGATTCTCGCCGCCGCGGATGATCATGTCCTTCAGCCGTCCCGTGATGCGGTAGCAGCCGTTTTCGTCCCGGCAGGCCAGATCGCCCGAATGCAGCCATCCCTCGCGGTCGACCGCCTGGGCCGTGGCCTCGGGCATCTTGTAATAGCCCTTCATCGTGTTATACCCGCGCGAGCAGAACTCGCCGTTCACGCCGTCCGGGACCTCCTCGCCCGTCTCGGGGTCGATGATCTTGCACTCAATATGCGGGAAGGCGTAGCCGACGGTATTGCACCGCAGGTCAAGCGGATCGCCGCACGCGCTCATCGTGCTGCCGGGCGCGGACTCCGTCTGGCCGTAGACGCTCACGATGTCCGTCATGTGCATCTCGTCGGGCTGCGCGGCTCTTCGCATCAGCTCGGGCGGGCACCCGGAGCCGGCCATGATGCCCGTGCGCATATGCGAAAAATCGGTCTTTCTGTAGTCCGGATGGTTGAACATCGCAATGAACATCGTCGGCACGCCGTTGAAGCACGTGATCTTCTCCTGATTGATGCACGCCAGCGACACCTTCGCCGAAAAATACGGCATCGGGCAGAGCGTCGCGCCGTGCGTCATGCACGACGTCATGGAAAGCACCATGCCGAAGCAGTGGAACATCGGCACCTGGATCATCATCCGGTCGGCCGTCGACAGATCCATCCGGTCGCCGATGCACTTGCCGTCGTTGACGACGTTGTAGTGCGTCAGCATCACGCCCTTCGGGAAGCCCGTCGTTCCGGAGGTATACTGCATATTGCACACGTCGTCCGGGCGGACGTTCGCGGCCATGCGCAGGATCTCCTCGCGCGGGACCATATTCGCCCGCTCCATCGCCTCGTCGAACGTCAGACAGCCCTCCATCCGGAAGCCGACCGTGATGACGTTGCGCAAAAACGGCAGCCGGCGGCAGTGCAGCGCCGCGCCCGGCGTCGTATTTTTCAGCTCCGGGCAGAGCGTCCGGATGATCTCGCTGTAATTCGAGTCCAGACAGTGGTCGATCATGACCAGCGTGTGCGTGTCCGACTGCCGCAGCAGATATTCCGCCTCGTGGATCTTATACGCCGTATTCACCGTCACGAGCACCGCGCCGATCTTCGTCGCGGCCCAGAACGTGATGAACCACGCCGGCACGTTCGTGGCCCAGATGGCCACCTTGCTGCCTCTGCGCACGCCGAGCGAGACGAGCGCCCGCGCAAAATCGTCCACATCGTCCTGAAACTGCGCATACGTGCGCGTGTAGTCGAGCGTCGTGTATTTGAACGCATACTGATCCGGGAATTCCTCCGCCATCCGCGCCAGCACCTGCGGGAACGTCTCGGAGATGAGGCTGTCCTTCTTCCAGACGTACTTGCCTGTATGCGCGGCGTTGTCATAGAGCGTCTTTTTCTTCCCGCGCGGCGAGTCAAAACGGTTCATATAGTTCACAAAATGCGGGAAAATGACCTCCGGATCCGTCAGATCCGGCATCCATTCCGGCATCCATTCCAGACTGATGAAGCCGTCGTAGTCGATGGAGGACAGCGCCTGCATCATGCTCCTGACCGGCAGCGTTCCCTCTCCGATCAGATCATAGCCGCCGTCGTCGTCCGAGTCCTGCAAGTGTACGTGCCGCACATACGCGCCGAGATTCCGGATCGTCGTGTCGGCCGATTCGCCGCGCACGCGGTACGGATCATGCATCTGCCAGAGCGCGCCGAGCTGATCGCACGCGAACCGGTCGAGCAGCGCGCGCAGCCGCGCCGTGTCGGCAAAGACGCCCTGCGTCCTCAAAAGGATCGTCACGCCCTGCGCCTGCGCCGCCGGGATGAGCGCCGCGAGCGCCGCGTCGATGCGCGCCGCGTCGTCGTGCAGCGCGCTGACGGAAACATACGGGCACTGCACGTCGTGCGCCAGCTGCATGAGCGCTGTCACCGTCCCGGCGCAGTCGTCCGCGGAAATATCGCACGGCGTGTCGAGGCACGGGATCGTCAGACCCCGCTGCCGCAGTTCACGCGCCGTCGCCGCGGCGGTATATTTGTGCAGCGGGCCGCCGCGTCCGACCATCGCCGCATCGTCCTGTACGTTATAAAGCTCGATGCCGCCGAAGCGCATCGTTTCGGCCATCTGTACCTGTTCTTCCCACGCGATGTGCGCCCAGCCGCGGGTGGAAAATGAGATATTCATATGCTGTTCCTCCGTCAGACGTTCGCCGTCTCTTCATAGACGATCTTGTTGAGCGCGTTGAGATACGCATGGACGGACGCGCCGATGATATCGGTCGAAATGCCGCGTCCGGAATAGAGCTTCCCGCCGCTGCGGAGCTTCACGACCGACTCGCCCATGGCCTCGCGGCCCTCAGTGACGGCCTGGATCTGAAAATCGTCCAGCTCGTAGTGGTGCCCGGCGATCTGCTCGATGGCGAGGAACGCCGCGTCGATCGAACCGTCGCCGAGACTCACGCCCGCGAGCGTCTGCTCGTTTCTGCTGAGCGTGACCTGCGCCGCAGCGCTGATGGTGTTCCCGGCATTGATGACGTAGCGTTCGAGCCGGTACGTCGGCGGCACCTGCATCGCGGCCGAGGCCACGATGGCGTCGAGCTCCTTCTCCCCGACCGTCTCCTTGCGCGAGGCGATGCGCGTGAACGCCTCAAAGACGCGCGCGCCGTCCTCCTCCGACAGATCGTACCCCAGCGCGGCCACGGCCTTCATCACCGCCTCAGGCGTATCGTGTACGGTCAGCCGTGTTCCGCCGTCCGTCTGCACGCCCGTGTCAAACGGCGAGCGTTCGCTGCGCCCGGTCTGGCACATCCACGCGATCTGCTGCAAAATGCGGTTCATCCGCGTGATCTGTATGCCGCACTGCGCGCCGAATTCCGCTTCCTTCGCCGACACGATCCGCGCCAGATGCGCCAGATCCACGCTGTTCGTGCAGTAGGCCGCCGTCTTCACCTCGTCCGCGCCGGCCGCAACGGCGCTCACCGCGCACGCATCGGCCATCGCCAGCGTATCGGCGCAGCTCACGCCCAGCCGCACGCCCTGCGGCAGCGCCTCCGCCGCGCTGCGGACGAACGCCCCGAACGCATCCGGGAGCATCGTGCCCGCCGTGTCCGCGACCGTCACGGTGCCTGCGCCTGCCTCCACGGCCGCGGCGATCGCCTCGCGCAAAAACGCAGGCTCGGCGCGCGTGGCGTCCTCGGCGACGAATTCCACATCCGCGCACACGGCCTTTGCCGCCGCGACCGTCCCGCGGATCGCCTCGATCATCGCCGCGGGCTTTTTGCCCGCCAGATATTCCATCTGCACCGCGCTGACGGGCGCGGGGATCTGGATGCGCGGCCGCTTCGCTTCCTTCAGCGCCGCCCAGACCGTCTCCACGTCCGCGCCGGGCGCAACGGGCACGCAGACCGCGCCCGCCTGCACGGCCGACGCGACGGATTTGATGAGCAGGCTGTCGATCTTCACATTTTCCACGGCGTGCAGCTCGATCACGTCCGCGCCGAGCCGGTCGAGCTGCTTTGCAAGCTCGATCTTCTCGCGGAACGAGAGCGTGTACCCCGCGGCCTTTCCGGCCTGGCGGATGGTCGTATCGGTGATGGAAATGTGTCTCATGATGTCCTCCTTACCTGTGCTGAAAAACAAAAAATCCCTGAAGCCATGTTGGCTTCAGGGACGAAACTTCTTTCGCGGTACCACCCTGCTTATCTTCCGTCTCGCGGCGGAGGATCACTCTCGGGCTCCAATAAGCCCATAGCCTCTAACGCGGCCGTCCGTCCGACGCTACTGGCTTGCGCGTTCGCACCGGCTGCTCGGGAAGCAGACTGTATCCTGCGCTTGGTACCGGCTCACACCAGCCGCCGGCTCTCTGACACGCGCCCGCAGGAACATAATTCCGTCATCGCATTTTCTGTGGTTTTTGATTGTCGCCATTATAGACGCACTTCCGCGCCGCCGTCAAGTCCAAGCTGCGCGCCGGGCGCGAATTTCTCACAAGCGCGCAAAATTTTACGTTCCTCACACGCCGAGATTGCACAAAATGCCGATGCCGATCCCCAAAAGGCCGCCCATGCACACCTGTAACGGCGTGTGGCCGACGAGCTCCTTGAGCTTCTCCTGATCGCTCAGCGGCTGTTCGAGCTTTTCAAACAGATCCATGAATTCGTTGAGGATCTTCGCCTGCTTTCCCGTCTCCAGCCGAACGCCCATCGCGTCGTGCATCACGATGATCGCCACGATCACGCTGATGGCAAACGGAAACGACCCCAGCCCGTACTCGATCCCCGCCGACGTCGCCACGGCGCACACCGTGGCCGAGTGTCCGCTCGGCATTCCGCCGTCGCCGAAGATGCGCGACCAGTCGATCCTTCCGTGCATCAGCGCGTAGATGATCGTCTTGAGCACCTGCGCCGCGGCCCATTCGCCAAGTCCGCCGAGCAGCACCCGGTTCGACAGCAATTCCTGTAATGCCTGCATTTCGCTTCTCTCCTTACCCGCCGCGCGCAGCGCGCCGGTCTTAACAATTTCTTTATTATATTATATCATAAAAGTGCCGAAAAGGGAACCGTTTTTTCGCATCATTGACACGCCGCCCGTCCATGCGGTATGATAAGAGCGCCGCTTCCCGGCAGAAAGGTCTGTTTTTATGCGACTCGATAAATATCTCAAGGTTTCCCGTCTCATCAAGCGCCGCACCGTCGCCAACGAGGCGTGCGACAATACGCGCGTCACCGTCAACGGCAAGCCCGCCAAGGCCAGCTACGACGTCAAGGTCGGCGACCGCATCGCCATCGCCTTCGGCGCGCGCACCGTCACGGTCGAGGTGCTCGCCGTGGCCGAAGCCGTGCGCAAGGACGACGCGGCGGCCATGTACCGCGAAATTTAAAACAAATTCGTCCGCATAGCCGTCCGCTTTCCGCGTATATATTAGGGAGGCCGGTCCGCAGACCGGCGCACGGAAAGGGGCGCACATATGCAGCAGTTAACTCCGCAGACCGCGCACGAGCAGCCGCACCGGCTGACGCTCGACGCGCGCAGCCGCCTGTCGATCACCGGCGTTCTGGAGGTCGAGAGCTTCGACGAGTCGGAGATCCTCCTCACCTCCACGCGCGGGCCGATGTCCATCCGGGGCAAGGGCCTGCATTTGCAGCAGCTGTCCATCGACGGCGGCCAGGTGCTCATCGACGGCAGCGTCGACGCCATCTCCTACGAGGATGACATCCGCACCGGCGGCGGCTTTTTCGCGCGGCTGTTCGGCTGATGGAGCTGCCCGTTTCCGCGCAGGCCGTCCAGTTTGCCCGCGCCTGCGCGCTCGCACTGGCGCTCTGCGCGTTCTATGATCTGCTGCGCGCCGCGCGCCGCCTGCGGCCGAAAACGGCCGTGGTCTTCGATCTGCTCTTCGGCCTGACGTTTGCCGTCTCGCTGCTGCTGTTCGCGCTGACGGCCGGCGGCGGCCAGTTTCGGCTCTATGTCTTCGCCGCGCTGGGATTGACGGCAATCCTCTATTTTCTCACGCTCAGCCCGTTTTTCCTGCGGGGATTTCAGGCGATTTTGTCAGTGCTTGGCAGGATCTTCCGTCTTTTGCTCGCACCGGGGCAGATTCTGCTGAAAAAACTCAAAATTTTTTTGGAAACCCTCTTTGCAAGTTGTAGAAAATGGGTTACAATGTCCAGTAAGGTATTTCTCGATCGGAAGCACGCACGGCAGGAAAGGAGCGGACGCCGCAATGAAATTTGTCAAGTCGTCTCTCATCGTCAAGCTGGTGATCCTGATCCTCGTTGTGTACGCGACCGTTACCCTGGTGCGCCTGCGTTCTCAGATCAACGACAAGAACGCCGAGGCCGAGGGACTCACCAGCGCCATCGCCGGCACGCAGCAGGAAAATGACCGGCTGCAAAGCGCCATCGACGCGCTCGACACGCCCGAGGGGCTTGAGCAGGTCGCGCGCGACCAGCTCGGCATGGTCTCCGAGGGCGAGATCGTCTTCGAGGATGTCGGAAACTGAAACTTCATGGGGGATTGGATAGAAAGATGCAGGTAAAGGTTGGAGATCTGTTGGAAGGGACCGTCAAAAGTCTCACAAAATTCGGCGCGTTCGTCTCGCTCGACGCAAGCACCACGGGCCTCGTGCACATCTCGGAGATCGCGCACGCTTACGTCAGCGACATCCGCGACTATCTGACCGAGGGGCAGAGCGTCAAGGTACTCGTCATCGGCACGGACAACGGGAAGATCAATCTTTCCATCAAGCGCACCCAGCCCGCGCCCGCGCGTGAACAGCCGCGTCCGCGCGGCGGCTTCCAGTCCGCGCGCCCGGCACAGTCCGCCCGGCCGCAGCCGTCCGCGCCGCAGCCGCCGCAGCAGAAGTCGTTCGACGATATGCTCAAGCAGTTCATGTCCGAATCCGACAGTAAAATGTCCTCCATCCGCGCCTACTCCGACCATAAAACGAAAACCAGAAGAAGATGACCCATCGCCGCCCCGGCAGCCGCCGGGGCGGCTTTTTGCGTCGCCTCCGCCGCGGCTTTCCTGTCGTTTTGTGAAGTTTCACCAATCCGCCCGCCGTCCGGGCGCATTTCTTTTTGCTATTATTACTTCTTTACATTAGCACATCAGTATGGTAAATTATTAGCACGATAAACAAACACCCCACCGAACGATTTCAGGAGGAACAGAAAATGAAAAAGATGATCGCTCTTCTGCTGGCCGCTCTCATGGTCCTGTCCATGGCCGCCTGCGCATCCAAAACCGCCGCGTCCGACTCCGATCTGGCCTATGTCCAGGACAAGGGCAAGCTCGTCATCGGCATCACCGACTTCGCCCCGATGGATTACAAGAACGAGTCCGGCGAATGGATCGGCTTTGACGCCGACATGGCCAAGGCATTTGCCGCTTCGATCGGCGTTGAGGCCGAATTCGTCGAGATCGACTGGGACAACAAGATCCTCGAGCTCGACAGCAAGACCATCGACTGCGTCTGGAACGGCATGACCCTCACCGACGAGGTCACGAGCGCCATGGCCTGCTCCAACGCCTACTGCAACAACGCGCAGGTCGTCATCGTCCCGGCTGACAAGGCCGATCAGTACCAGACCGTCGAATCCGTCAAGGATCTGACCTTCGCCGCCGAGGCCGGCTCCGCCGGCGAGGCTGAACTCACCGCCCTCGGCTACACCGTCACGCCCGTCAAGGCCCAGTCCGACGCGCTGATGGAGGTCGCCGCCGGCACGTCCGACGCCGCCGTCATCGACTCCCTGATGGCCGCCGCCATGGTCGGCGAGGGCACCGGCTACGCAAACCTCACCTACACCTGCGGCCTCAACTCCGAGGAATACGGCGTCGGCTTCCGCAAGGGCTCTGATCTTGCCCAGAAGCTCAACGACTTCTTCAAGTCCGCTTACGCCGACGGCTCCATGATGGCCACGGCCGAGACCTACGGCGTGCAGGCTGCCGTCATCGAGCAGAAGTAATTGACACAGCGCCCATTTTCCGATAAGATAGACCACGGTTTCCCCGGCGGAACTGCCGCCGGGGAAATCGCCGTGTCCACACTAAAGACAGGCGGTAGGATACTATGACCTTTTCCGAACAGTTCCCCATCGTATTTCAGGCCCTGAACGAGGGCTTTGTCCAGACGCTCAAGCTGTTTTTCATCACGCTCCTCGGCGCGCTGCCGCTGGGCCTCATCATCTCCTTCGGCTCCATGAGCAATTGGGCGCCGCTGGGCTTTCTGCGCCCGTATCTGAAAAGCCTTCCCAAAGACGGCAAGCTCACGTGGTGGCAGAAAACGCAGCGCTGGTTCGCCGTCGACTTCAAGCCCATTCGGCTCCTCACGCGCTTTGTCATCTGGGTCGTGCGCGGCACGCCGCTGATGCTCCAGCTGCTCGTCATCTATTTCTTCCCCGGCCTCGTCCTCGGCAACAACATCTGGGGTCAGGGCGAGACGGGCCGCTTCGTCGCCTCCGCGGCGGCGTTCATCTTCAACTACGCCTGTTATTTCTCCGAAATTTACCGCGGCGGCATCCAGGGCGTGCCAAAGGGCCAGCAGGAGGCCGGTCAGGTGCTCGGCATGACGAACACCCAGATCTTCTTCAAGGTCACGCTCCTGCAAATGGTCAAGCGCATCGTGCCGCCCATGTCCAATGAGATCATCACGCTCGTCAAAGATACCTCCCTCTCGCGCATCATCGCCTTGCAGGAGGTCATCTGGGCCGGTCAGGCGTTCATGAAGGGCACGCGCGGCATCGCAGGCGAGATCTGGCCGCTGTTCTTCACGGGCGTGTATTTCCTGCTCTTCTCGGGTCTTCTGACGCTGGCGCTCGGCAAGCTCGAAAAGAAGCTCGACTATTTCAAGGCGTAAGGAGGGAACGATATGCCGGTACTGGAAGTCAAAAACATCGAAAAGAGCTTCGATCAGAACACCGTCGTCCTGCGCGGCGTGGACTTTTCCCTCGAACAGGGCGAGACGGTCGCCATCATCGGCTCGTCCGGCAGCGGCAAGACGACGCTGCTGCGCTGCCTCAATTTCCTCACCGCGCCCGACAAGGGCGTCATCGCCGTAAACGGCGAGACGCTCTTCGACGCGGACGATCCCAACACGCAGAAAGAGAGCGAGATCCGCCGCAAGCGGCTGCATTTCGGCCTCGTATTCCAGAATTTCAACCTTTTCCCGCAGTATACCGCCAAGCAGAACGTCATGCTCGCCAGCGAGCTGCTTGCAAAGGAGCAGCCCGATTACAAAACCCATCGCAAGCAGATCCACGCGCAGATCGAAGCGCACGCGGAGGAGCTTCTGACGCAGGTCGGTCTGAAGGAAAAGATGGACCTCTATCCGCACCAGCTCTCGGGCGGCCAGCAGCAGCGCGTGGCCATCGCCCGCGCACTGGCGCTGAAGCCCGACATCCTCTGCTTTGACGAGCCGACCTCGGCGCTCGACCCGGAGCTGACCGGCGAGGTTTTAAAGGTCATCCGTTCGCTCTCCGAGCAGCATATGACCATGATCGTCGTCACGCACGAGATGGCCTTTGCGCGCGACGTGGCCGACCGCGTCATCTTCATGGACGGCGGCGTCATCGTCGAGCAGGGCCCGGCGCACGACGTCATCGAACACCCGCAGGCCGAGCGCACGCGCCAGTTCCTCGCGCGTTACCGCGAAAATCAGTAACCCGATCTGCCCGTATGCGGCGTTTCATATGTCCGGCTCCCGTGAAACACAATATCTTGTGTTTCACGGGATTTTTGTAACTTTTGCACCACAAAATATAGTGCTCAAACGCTTGACACACACCACAATATCCGGTATAGTATTACTCGCACGCGCGGGAATCCCGCGCGGAGAAACCCACACGTTTCGCGCGCCGGCCGCGGCGCGCTCCACGATAGAAAGAGAGGCTATACCATGAAGATCATCAAGCGCAACGGCTCCGAGGCGACGTTTGATATCATGAAGATCATCGCCGCCGTGACCAAGGCCAACAACGTCGTCGCCGAGGCCGACCGGCTGACCCCCATGCAGATCCGCCGCATCGCCGAGAGCGTGGAAAACAGCTGCCTGTCCATGAACCGCGCGCTGTCCGTCGAAGAGATCCAGGATCTCGTCGAAAACCGCATCATGGCGCACGGCGCATATGAGGTCGCCAAGAATTACATCACCTACCGCTATACCCGCACGCTCGTGCGCCGCTCCAATACCACCGACGAAAAGATCCTCTCCCTCATCGAGTCCAACAACGAAGAGGTCAAGCAGGAAAACTCCAACAAAAACCCCACCGTCAACGCCGTCCAGCGCGACTATATGGCGGGCGAGGTGTCCAAGGATCTGACTGCGCGCGTGCTTCTGCCGCAGGATATCGTCGAGGCGCACGAAGAGGGCATCATTCACTTCCACGACGCGGATTATTTTGCCCAGCATATGCACAACTGCGACCTTGTGAACCTCGAGGATATGCTGCAAAACGGTACCGTCATCTCCGGTACGCTCATTGAAAAGCCGCACAGCTTCTCCACGGCCTGCAACATCGCCACCCAGATCATCGCGCAGATCGCCTCCAACCAGTATGGCGGCCAGTCCATCTCGCTGACGCATCTGGCGCCGTTTGTCGATGTTTCCCGGCAGAAGATCCGCAAAACCGTGCTGGAGGAGATCAAGTCCTTCGGCGTGCAGCCGTCGGAAGAGACGATCTCCCGCGTCGTCGAGACGCGCCTGCGCGACGAGATCCGCCGCGGCGTCCAGACCATCCAGTATCAGGTCGTCACACTCATGACCACCAACGGGCAGGCGCCGTTCATCACCGTCTTCATGTACCTCGGCGAGGCGCGGAATGAGCAGGAGCGCAAGGATCTTGCCATCATCATCGAAGAGACGCTGCGCCAGCGCATCGAGGGCGTCAAAAACGAAAAGGGCGTCTGGATCACCCCGGCCTTCCCGAAGCTCATCTACGTCCTCGAAGAGGATAACATCACGGAAGACAGCCCCTATTGGGAGCTGACGAAGCTCGCCGCGCGCTGCACGGCCAAGCGCATGGTCCCGGATTACATTTCGGAAAAGAAGATGCGCGAGCTGAAGCTCTCCAAGGGCGAAACGCCGGGCCACGGCGACGTGTATACCTGCATGGGCTGCCGCAGCTTCCTCACGCCCGACCGCTCCGGAAACGGCTGGAACAACGTGGCCAACGCCGGTAATTACGAGCCGGGCAAGCCGAAATATTACGGCCGGTTCAACCAGGGCGTCGTGACCATCAACCTCGTCGACGTCGCGCTGTCGTCGGGCGGCGCGCTCGATAAGTTCTGGAAGATCTTCGACGAGCGTCTCGACCTGTGCTACCGCGCGCTCATGTGCCGCCACGAGCGGCTCAAGGGTACGCTGTCCGACGCCGCGCCCATCCTCTGGCAGTACGGCGCGCTGGCGCGCCTGAAAAAGGGCGAGCCGATCGACAAGCTGCTCTACGGCGGCTATTCGACGATCTCGCTCGGCTACGCGGGCCTTTACGAGTGCGTGAAGTTCATGACCGGCAAGTCCCACACCGACCCGGCCGCGACGCCCTTCGCACTCGACGTCATGCACCATCTCAACGACGCCTGCGCCAAGTGGAAGGCCGAGACGGACATCGATTTCTCGCTCTACGGCACGCCGCTGGAGTCCACGACGTACAAATTCGCCAAGTGCCTGCAAAAGCGCTTCGGCATCGTCCCGGGCATCACGGACAAAAATTACATCACGAATTCCTATCACATCCACGTGACCGAACATATCAACGCCTTTGATAAGCTGGCCTTCGAGTCGCAGTTCCAGGCGCTCTCTCCCGGCGGCGCGATCAGCTACGTCGAGGTGCCGAATATGCAGCAGAATCTCGACGCCGTGCTGGAGGTCATGAAATTCATCTACGACCACATCATGTACGCCGAGCTGAACACCAAGTCCGATTACTGCCAGATCTGCGGGTTTGACGGCGAGATCGAGATCAAGGAGGACAAGGACGGCAAGCTCATCTGGGTCTGCCCGCAGTGCGGCAACACCGACCAGTCGAAGATGAACGTCGCGCGGCGCACGTGCGGCTACATCGGCACGCAGTACTGGAATCAGGGCCGGACGCAGGAGATCCGCGACCGCGTGCTGCATTTGTAAACTCAGCGTGTCGAAAATAACTTTTCGCCCCGCTGCGCCCAGTTTTTTGAACTTTTCCAAGTTCAAAAAACTGTTTGATTGAACGCGAAGGGGGCTCTTTGCCCCCTTCACTCTTCCCCCGCGGCTCTGTCACAGAAAGATTATTTCTCTTTTTCCCATCTCACAAAAAACGCCGAAATTACAGCAAAACCCGGGCTTCACGATACGTGAAGCCCGGGTCTTTTCCTCTTGCTTTTGTCAGAAAGCGCCGCGCGCCGGGCGCGGAAAAAGGATGGAACATATGGGGATGACTTGTCTTGCACAGCTGTCCGTTTCAACTGTCTGAACAAAGTTTATCACATCGAAATCCGCAGTGCAAGCGCAAAATTCGCTATTGTCGGATAATCATTTCATAATATCGAAAATTTTAAGGCGCATTTTCGTGCAAAAACGCGCAATTAAGGCCGATTTTCGTGCAAAAACCGGGAGTTACAGCGCGCAACTCCCGGCCTGTTTTTTGTGATCTTCCTGCTCTCAGCGCTTCGCCGTCAGAATCCCGCGCAGATCATAGATCGCGTGGCGCGGACATTTGACCGCGCACTGGCCGCACGAGAGGCAGACGGATTCGTCGATGTGCGAGAGGTTGTCCGTCACGGTGATCGCGCCGGCCGGGCAGATCTTCTGGCAGATGCCGCAGCCGATGCAGCTGACCTCGCACATCTTCCGCGCGTCCTTGCCCGCGTCGCGGTTGGAGCATTTGACGACGACGGGGTTCGCGCATTCGTGGATGCGGATGAGTTCGCGCGGGCATTCGCGCACGCATTTGCCGCAGGCGATGCACTTGTCCTCGTTGACCTCGGCCACGCCGTATTCGTTGAGGGCGATGGCCTCGAATTTGCAGACGTTCACGCACAGCTCGCAGCCGACGCAGCCGTACTGGCAGTCGGCCGCAGCGCGGCAGCCGCCGTTGCAGGCGACGAAGGCCGCCTTATAAGGAAAGCGTTTTTTGATGGCCATGGTTACTTTCCCTTCCTTTCATACGGCGTGTTGCAGAGCGGCAGCTTCGTACGGCGTTCGCCGTCGAAGCGGAAATACGCGTCGGCAATGGCGGGCGCGGTGGGGATCGACGTAATTTCGCCGATGCCGATGGCGCCGCAGGCAACGTCAAGGCCCGGCTTATCGACGACAATGGGGACGATCTGCGGGATCTCATGCGCGCGGAACAGGCCCAGCTCGCCGTATTTTTCGATGGGTTTGCAGTTTTCGTCGATGGGATACTGCTCGCGCAGCGCGTAGCCCATGCTCATGACGACGCCGCCCTCGATCTGGCCCTCGCACGAACGCGGATTGACTGCCTTGCCGACGTCATGCGCGGCGACCATCTGCTCGACCCGGCCGGTCTTTTTGTTGATGACGCACATCTGCGTCGCGTAGCCGTAGGCCACGTGCGACACGGGATGCGGCACGTCCGCGCCGAGCTTATCGGTCTTGGCGAGGTATTCGCCGTAGAATTCCTGCCCGGCAAGGTCGGGGAGTTCGTGTCCCTCGAGCGCGGCGCAGAGCTTTTCGCACGCTCTGCGGCACGCCTCGCCGGTGACGAGCGTCTGGCGCGAGCCCGAGGTATCGCCCGAGTCGGGCGCGATCCATGTGTTGGAGCGCTCGTAGACGATCTGGTCGCGCCGCAGCGGCGTGTTGGTCATGATCATCTGGACGAGCACCGTGCCGAGGCCCTGGCCGATGCAGGACGCACCGGAGTAGATATGGAGCTTGCCGTCGTTCTCGACGATCAGCTTGCAGCGGCCCCAGTCGGGAATGCCGACGCCGACGCCGGCGTTTTTCATCGCGCAGGCGATGCCGACGGGCTTGCCGGCCTTCATCGCCGCGTCGTAATACGGCTTGACCGCCTCGAGCGTCTCGACAAGGCCCGTCTCCGCACCCACGATCTGGCCGTTCGGCAGCTCCTGCCCGGGCCGGATGGCGTTGCGGTAGCGGATCTCCCACGGCGTGATGCCGACAAGGTCGGCCATTTCGTTGAGCAGAGACTCGGTGGCGAAGCACGTCTGCGTGACGCCGAAGCCGCGGAACGCGCCCGCGGGCGGATTGTTGGTATAATAGGCGGTGCCCTCAATTTCGAAGTTCTGATAGTTATACGGGCCTGCGGCGTGCGTACACGCACGTTCGAGCACCGGGCCGCCGAGCGAGGCGAACGCGCCGGTATCGGAGTAGACCTTCGCCTTGACGCCCTGAATGATGCCGTTTTCGTCGCAGCCCATCGTGAAGTCCATCCAGAACGGGTGGCGCTTGGGGTGGATGAGGAGCGATTCGGGCCGCGTGAGCTTGACCTTGACGGTCCTGCCCGTCAGGTACGTGATGAGCGCGGCGTGATGCTGGACGGTCATGTCCTCTTTGCCGCCGAAACCGCCGCCGACGAGCTGGTTCTGCACCTTGACCTTATCGGAACCGAGCAGGAGCTTGCACTCGTGCAGCGTGGTATGCGAAGACTGGTCGGTCGAGAGCACCATGACATAGCCGTCGGTATCCATGTACGAGACGGCGCACTCCGGTTCGAGGAAAGCGTGCTCGGTCCACGGCGTTTCAAAATGCTGCGAGAGGACGTATCTGGAATTTTTGATGGCCGTCTCCGCGTCGCCGCGCGAGACGTGCTTGTACGCCTGCGCGTTCGTCTCTTCCTCGTCGAAGACGAGCGGCGCGCCCTCGGCCCACGCCTCGGGCGGGTTATGGACGGCGGGCAGCGGCTCGTAGGCGACCTTGACGAGCTTTTTCGCCTTTTCCAGAATTTCCGGCGTTTCGGCGACCACGAGCGCGATCGCGTCGCCCAGATAATGTGTCAGACCGCCGATGGGGATGAGCGAATACTGGTCGTGCTTGAGATGGCCGACCTTATTTTCGCCCGGGATATCCGCAGCGGTGATGACGCGCACGACGCCCGGCAGCGCCTCTGCCTTTGATGCGTCGATGGCGAGGACTCTGGCGCGCGGGTACTGGCTGCGGACGGCAGAACCGTAGCACATATCGGGCAGATACCAGTCGTCGGGGTATTTGCCGTAGCCGAGGACCTTTTCCTCGACGTCGATGCGGTGGACATTCGCGCCGAGCTGCCAGCTGTTTTCCGACGGTTCGGGCACGACGCCCTCACGGCGGCATTTGGCCGCGATGCGCACGGCCTCGATGATCTTGACATAGCCCGTGCAGCGGCAATAGTTATTGCGCAGCGCGTAGCGGATCTCATCATCGGTGGGATCCGGATTTTTATCGAGCAGGGCTTTGGTGCACAGCACCATGCCCGGGATGCAGAAGCCGCACTGGACCGCGCCTGCTTCGCCGTAGGCGTAGGTGTAGAGCTTCTTTTCCTCGTCCGTCAGACCCTCGACCGTGACGATATGACGGCCCGCGAGCGAATCGGTGAACGGCGTACAGGCGCGGATCGTCTCGCCGTCGATGATGACGGTACACGCGCCGCACGCGCCCTCGGAGCAGCCGTCCTTGACGGAGGTCAGATGCAGCGTATCGCGCAGGAAGCGCAGCAGACGGACGTTTTTCTCCGCGGTCACAGGGCTTCCGTTGACATAGAATGCAGCCATGGCAAAAACTCCTTTTTCCATGAATTTCGGCTCTCACGTCACAGCAATGCTGTCCTCGGCAAATTGCCACCGTAATTCCGAAGTTTTCCCGGCCCGGGGCTGTTTAACTAAAAATCTTTTATGATTATACAATATTTTTTTGCAGGTTGCAATAAAGCGCGCGCGCAGGCGTTATTCTAATTATAAATAACGCTCGCACGCGGTCACAGCTCGCAGATGTGCCAGCCGTCCGTCTCGAGCGCGCAGGCGCGGAAGAGCGTTTCGAGCGCGGCGCGGTTTTCCGGATCCGTGCGCCAGCCGAGGCCGCAGTCGGCCGTGATCTGCCGCGGCACGGGGATGATGCGGCCGGGGAAGCCGGCCTGCCGGCAGGCCTTTTCGGCCGCCATCGCGGCGCTGGTCGTGAAAAAGGTCACGACGAGGTATGGTTTTTTCTGTCTCATTCGGCGGCAAGCTCCTTTACGGCGGCGATGGCGGCGTCAATTTCCTGCTCGGTGTTGTAAAAACCGAAGCTGAAACGCACCGCGCCCTGCGGCTCGGTGCCGAGCGCGCGGTGCATCCGCGGCGCGCAGTGCGCGCCGGCGCGGACGGCGATATCGTAATCCTCGGCAAGTGCGTCGGCGATCTCGGACGATTCGTAATCGCGGATGTTCAGCGCAACGACCGGCGCGCGCAGCGGATCGGAGAAATCGCCGTAGACCGTCACGCCGGGGACGGCGCGCACGCCGTCGTAAAAGCGCTGCATCAGCGCGTGTTCGTGCGCGAAAATGGCGGAAACGCCCGTTTTTTCGATGAATTCCAGTGCGGCCAGCAGACCGGCCAAACCGTGGCCGTTGCGCGTGCCGGCCTCGAGCCGGGTGGGGTACTGCGGCGGCTGCGCGGGAAGGAACGTCTGCACGCCCGTGCCGCCGACGCACCAGGGACGGATGTCCACACCCTCCGCCACGCACAGGCCGCCGGTGCCCTGCGGGCCCATGAGGCTCTTGTGGCCGGTGAAGCAGAGGACGCTGATATGATCGCGCTGCATATCGAGCGGCAGAACGCCCGCAGCCTGCGAAGCGTCGACGATGAAAAGCAGGCCGTGTTCCGCGCAGAACGCGCCGATGCGCGCAGGGTCGAGACGATTGCCGGTGAGGTTGGAGGCGGCGGTGCAGACGACGGCCCTTGTGTTTTTGCGCAGCAGGCGCGCAAAATCGCCGTAATCGATGCAGCCGCGGCGGTCGGCGGGCACAAAATCGACCGAAACGCCCGTTTCCGCCGCGCGGTAGAGCGGACGCAGGACGGAGTTATGCTCCAGATCGGTGGAGATCACGTGATCGCCCGGGGCAAGCAGCCCCGCAATGGCAAGGTTCAGCGCCTCAGTCGAGTTCGCGGTGAAGCAGACGTGATCGGGCCGCGCGCAATGGAACAGGCGCGCGGCGGCCTCGCGCGCGGCATAGATGGTGCGTGATGCGCCAAGACTGCCCGCGTGCGCGCTGCGGCCGCTGTTGCCCATGGTCTGCATGGCGCGCACGACGGCGTCGGCGACGCAGGGCGGCTTCTGCATGGTCGTGGCGGCGTTATCGAGATAGATCATGACCGGCCTCCGATTCCTTGTTTTCTCCCATTATAAGCGCAAAAGAGCAGGACTGCAACGCAGTCCTGCTGGAAATTCGGACGTTTCGTTCGACGATGGTGAAAATAGCGCGTCAGAGGCGGCGATCCATGCGCGAGGCGCGGCGAAGCTCCACATCGGCGAGGATGAAGAACACGACGACGAAGACATAGAACAGGATGGTTGCCCAGACGGTCCCGACGGAGAGGGAAAAATCCCAGAAGCCGTGCAGAAGCATCGGCACGAGGAGACTGCACCGGCGCAGAACGCGCATACGGCGGGGCCTCGCGGCCTTTTCGGCCTGCTTGGCGCGGCTTAAGAAGCTGCCCATGCTGACCGCGAAGAAGAAATGCCCCGGCACGGACAACAGCGCCCGCGCCACGGCCGTGCGCAGATCGGACTGGACGACGTAGAGGATATTCTCGACCGCGGCGAAGCCCAGCGCCGACGAGACGCAATAGACGATGGCGTCGAAACGGTAGTCGAACGCGGGATGATCCCACGCGGCGAGCATGACCGGCAGGCGCTTGGCCAGCTCCTCGCACAAGGCGATGACGAGAAAATTATCGAGCAGCAGAAAGAGCATGGACTGCGGCGCGAGATACGCGCCGAGCAGATACTCGAGCGCAAGCTCGGCCAGCGCAGCCGGGACGGAGAAGACCGCACCGAGCAGGACCAGCCGTCCGAGCAGCGCGCGCGGCTCCTTTTCAATGCGGTCGAGCCGGTAGACGCGGACAAAGAGCACGACGGCCGGCAAAAGCGCGGCGAGGGTGAGATACGTCTGGTTCACGGGCGGAGCTCCTTTGACGGTTTTAAAATCTGTGCAGCTCCCGCAGGAGCTGCACAGATCTGCGTATTTTGTATCTTAATAGCCGGGCTTGCCGAGCAGATGGAACATATTCTTCTTATACGCCTCGACACCGGGCTGGTCGAAGGGATTGACGCCCTGCATATAACCGGAGACGCCGCAGGCAAACTCGAAGAAATAGATGAGCGCGCCGACGGCCTCTTCCGTGATCGCGGGCAGGCGGATCTCGGTGACGGGCACGCCGCCGGAGATATGCGCGGCCTTGGTGGCCTGCATGGCCTTTTCGTTGATCTCGTGCATGGCGCGGCCGGCAAGGTAATTGAGGCCGTCGAGATTCTCTTCGTCCGACGGCACGGCGACGGTCGTCCGGGCACGGTCGAAGAAGACGACCGTCTCCTGCAAAATGCGCTGGCCCTGCTGCATATACTGGCCCATGGAATGCAGATCCGGCGTAAGATCGACGGAGGCGGGGAAGATGCCCTTGCCCTCTTTGCCCTCGGATTCGCCGTAGAGCTGCTTCCACCACTCGGCCATAAAGCGGAACGAAGGCTCATAGGCCGCGAGGATCTCGATGGACTTGCCGCCGTTTAAAAGCGCCTGACGGCTCATGGCGTACTGCACGGCGACGCTGTCGACGCCCTGTTCGAGCGTCTCGGCGCGCTCACGCTGTGCGCCCTGCATGAGGGCTTCAATGTCGATGCCGCAGCAGGCGATCGGCAGAAGGCCCACGGCGGTGAGGACGGAATAGCGGCCGCCGACGTTGTCGGGCACGACGAAGCTCTCATAGCCTTCGCGGCTTGCGAGCGTCTTCAGAGCGCCCTTTTGCTTGTCGGTGGTGGCGTAGATGCGGCCCTTTGCGCCTTCAACGCCGTATTTCTTTTCGAGCGCGGCCTTGAAGATGCGGAAGGCGATGGCAGGCTCGGTCGTGGTACCGGATTTGGAGATGACGTTGACGGAGAAGTCGCGGTCGCCGATCATGGTGAGGATCTCCGTCACGGCGTCGGAGGAGATGCCGTTGCCCGCGAAGTAGATATCGGGGGTATCCTTGGGCAGGGCGTTGTAGTTCGGGCTCTTCAGAAGCTCCACAACGGCGCGCGCGCCGAGATAGCTGCCGCCGATGCCGATGACGACAAGCGCTCTGGAATCGGACCGGATCTTCGCTGCGGCCGCCTGAATGCGGGCAAACTCGTCCTTGTCGTAGTTCACCGGCAGGTCGACCCAGCCGATAAAGTCATTGCCCGCGCCGGTGCCGTTCACCAGCGTGTCGAACGCGGCCTGTGCGGCGGCTCTGTCGGGCTGCTGTGCGTAAAACTGTTTTGTGCCTTCAAAATTGATCGTTACCATACGAAAACGCTCCTTCCAGCGTGGATTTTCAGGTTTTTTACTTCTTTGCGTCCTGCGCCAGCAGCGCCGCGCCGACCATGCCGGCTTCGTTGCCGAGCACTGCCGGGACGAGCGGCCCGCGGGTCTTGTAGAAGCACTTGCGCGTGACGAGCTCCTGAAGCGGATCGAACAGGAAGCTGCCCGCCGCGCTTAAGCCGCCGCCGAGCGCCAGGACCTCGGGGTCGAGAATGTTGTAGATCGAGGCGCAGGCCGAGCTCAGATGGCCGAGATAGACCTCGAACACGTGCATGGCCGTCTCGTCGCCGGCCTTGGCGCAGTCGGTGACGAGCTTGGGCGTGATCCTGTCCGGGTCGCCGCCGGTCTTTTCGGCAAGCAGGCTCTCGGGGTGCGCCTGCATCGCGCGGCGGCCGTCGCGCGTGAGCGCCGAGGCCGCGCAATACGCCTCCATGCAGCCGTCGTTGCCGCAGGTGCAGTGCTCGCCGCCGTCGACAAGGAAGGCGTGGCCGAGCTCGACGCCCTGATTGCGGCCGCCGTTGAACATTTTGCCGTTCAGGATGATGCCGCCGCCAAGGCCCGTGCCGAGCGTCAGCAGGACGCCGGTCTGATGTCCCACGAACGCGCCCTTATAAAGCTCCGCCAGCGCAGCGCCGTTGGCATCGTTGGCGATATAGACCGGAACGCCGGGGAACTGCGCGCGCAGGATGGCGCGCAGGGGGACATTGTGGAAATCCAGATTGTGCGCGTCGATGACCGTCTCGCCCGCAATGTCGATGCTGCCGGGCACGACCGCGCCGACGGATCCGATATCCGCCGCCGAAGCGCCCTGCTGCGCCAGCAGTCCGTCGACCGCAGCGCGGATCTTCTGCGCCATATCCTCCGCCGTAGTGTGCGGAAACGGGATGGAGCCCTCCGCCGCAAGCGTCAGGGATGCGTCCAGCAGGCCGATCTTTACGTTCGTGCCGCCGATGTCGATGCCGATCTGATACATATGCCGTTCCTCTTTTCTTTTATTCGTCGTCTGTCAGGCCGAGCAGCCGCATGAAGTTGCCGTAGAGGATCTTCTGCCGCGAAGTCTCGTCGAGGCCGAGGGAATCGAAGCGCGCAAGCTCTTCCTTCGGGCTCCACATTGGGAAATCCGTGCCGAAGATCAGGCGGTCGGGGCCGAATTTGTCGATCAGGCGCAGCGCCATATCGCGGCTGACCATGCCGAGCGTGGAGGACGTGTCGTACAGGACGCTCTCGGGCTGCGGATGCGCCAGCGACTGCGGCCAGATCGTCCAGCCGCCGAAGTGCGCGGCAACGACGCGAAGATCCGGCACGCGCCGCAGAAGATTCGTCAGCCGCTCGGGCGAGGAGAAGTCATAGCGGTTATCGCCCATGTGAAACAGCACCGGCAGACCGCGGCGCGCGATGGCGCGGTAGGTGTCGACGCCGCGTTCGTCGTCGATGGCGAGCTTCTGGAAGTCGGGGTGGATCTTGACGCCGCGGATGCCGAGCGCCAGCATCCGGTCAAGCTCCGCTTCAAAGCCGTCCATGCCGGGGTAGATGGTGCCGAAGGCGATATAGCCGTCGTGCCCGCGCACGGCCTCGGCCAGAAACGTGTTGGCGTTTGCGACCTGCTTCGGGCTCGTCGCGGAGTTGGAGACGACGCAGCGCGTGATGCCGGCCAGCCGGTCTTCGCGCACGAGGCACGGTATATCGGCCTCGCGCGTGATGGAAACGCCGTAGAAATCGCCGATGGAGTGCGACGCCTTTTCCGCGAGCTTTTCCGGGAAAATATGTGCGTGAATGTCTGCAATTTTCATGATACTCTCTGCCTTATTCCTTCAATCATCAAAAGTTTAGCACACTTCGTTTCCGCACACAAGTGGCAGAAGAAATGGAATCCGTGCGAAGAAAGCGGAAATTTTTGTGTTTTATCGCGGATTTCAGCCCGCTCTGCCGCGCAGCGCGAAGGAGACGGCAAAATAGGCCGAAAGCAGCAGCGCGATCGTCGCGCCGGCCGAGCAGCCGAGGCCGTAGGCCGCGGCGAGGCCCAGAAGGCCGCAGACGAGCGCGGAAAGGACGGACAAAAGGTGATACTGCCGCAGATTCCGCGCCAGATTGCGCGAGGCCGCCGCCGGCAGGACGAGCAGGGAGTTGATGACCATCAGGCCGACCCAGCTCATGGCCAGCGTAACGACGATGGCGATGGCGACGGTGAAGAGCGTCTCCCAGCGCCTTGTCGCAAGACCGCGCGAGGCGGCCAGCTGCGGATGGACGGCGGTGAGGATGAGCTTATTGGACGCGAGCACCCACAAAACGATCACGGCCAGCAGCACGGCGGCCAGCAGCGCAAGCTCCGCCGGCGAGACGGAGAGGATATCGCCGATGAGATAGCGGTTGAACTTCGTAAAGCTCCTGCCGCCGAGCGTGACGATGAAGATGCCGAGCGCCACGGCCGTGGAGGAAAAGACGCCGATGATGGTATCGGCCGACTGGGTCGAGCGGCTGCGCACGTAGGAAAACAGCAGCGCAAACAGGACCGACAGCCCCACGGCGAAGCCGATGGGCTGCATCACGCCGCAAAGCGCGCCGATGGCCACGCCCGTAAAGCCAGAATGGCCGAGCGCGTCGGAGAAAAAGCTCAGTTTGCCTGTGACGATCATCGTGGACAGAAGGCCGAACAGCGGCCCGAGCAGCAGCACGGCCAGAAGCGCGTTTTTCATGAAATCCATCTCAAACATCCCGATGCCGAGACTGTCGATGAGCGTATACCAGAGTGTCATGCCTGCGCGCCTCCTCCCATGCGGAATGCCTGCGCGAATTCCTCGGAATTGAGCACGTCCAGCGGCGTGCCGCGCCGAAGGATCTTTCCGCGCAGGAGGACGACCTGGTCGCAATAGCGCTCGAGCATGGTAAAATCATGCGTCGTCATGAGGATCGACAGGTCGAATTTTTTGCGGATCTCGTCGAGCATATCCATAAGCAGCGTCATGCCCTCGACGTCGACGCCCGAGAGCGGCTCGTCGAGGATCAGGATGTTCGGCATCGGCTCAAGCGCCAGCGCAAGCAGCACGCGCTGCAATTCGCCGCCCGAAAGCGCGCCGATGCGCTTGTCGATGAGCGATTCGCCGTGGACGTTTGCAAGGCAGCCGAGCACCTTTTCGCGCATGGCCTTTGTCGGGCGCAGGAACGCAGGGCGCTTGAAGATACAGCAGGTGAAAAAGTCCATGACGCTGACCGGGTCGCCGCGGTCGAAGGCCGGGCTCTGCGGCACGTAGCCGATGCGGACCTTCGATTCCTTTCCGCCGGCCTCGTGGAAGGTGATGCTGCCCTCGTACTCCTGCTGGCCGAGGATGGCGCGGATGAGCGTCGATTTGCCCGCGCCGTTCGGGCCGATGAGCGCGACCATGCGGCCGCAGTGCATATGCAGACCGATATCGTCCAGAATGGTATCGCCGCCGATGCGGACGGTCAGGTGTTCGATCTTCAGGCAGCAGGCGTGGTCACAGTCACCCGCGCGCGCGTGTGTATGCGGTATCATGAAAGCGCCTCCCGGATGGTGTCGATATTTTTATAAATGGCGTCGGTGCAGCCGGTATCGCCCTCGCCCATGCCCATCGTGAGCGTGAACCGGCCCGCGCCGGTCTGCTTTGCGACGGTATCGGCGGTGAGCGTTTCGCCGTTTTCCTCGCAGAAGACGGCCGGGATGGCGCGCTCTTCAATGAGGCGGATGATCGACTCGATCTCGCGGGCCGAAGGCTCGCTCCCCTCTTCAATTTCCATCGCTGCGGCGATGGTCAGGCCGAACGCGCGGGCAAAATAGGAAAACCCGTCGTGGAACGTGACAAGCTCCCGGCAGGAGAGATCTTTGAGCGCTTCGCCGCCATACGCCTGCGCGGCCTCGTATTCAGCTCGCACGGCCTGTAGATTCTGCTCGATGACGGCGGCGTGTTCGGGGTAGCATTCCGCCAGACCGGCGGCGATATTCTCACACATCCGCACGCAGTTCATCGGGTCGAGCCAGATATGCGGGTCCGGGCCGTCTTCGCCCGGCAGCGTCTCGATCCCGTCAGACGCCGTGATGGTTTTCTGCGCGGTCGTAAGCGCGTCGGCCATAAAATCCTCCAGCCCGAGGCCGGTGCAGACGACGACGCCGGCTTTCCCGATCTTCTCCATCTGCGCGACGGTGAGCGTATAGTCGTGCAGGCACGAGACGGACTCGGTCACGACGCGGCCGGTCCGCAGACCAGTATTTTCCAGCAGTGCGCGCGTCATCGCGTCGACCGGCGCGGTCGTCGAAAGCACGTCGGCAGTTTCGGCAGTCCGGGACGCGCACGCGCACAGATTCAGGCAGAAAAGCGCCGCAAGCAGCGCGGCAAGCATTCGTTTTTTCATGGGTCTCCTCGCTATTCTTTGTGGTTTTCAGCGGACGATCCGCGTGGGCTTCTGATACCGCTCCTGCTCGGAGAAGACGCAGCCGCAGTATTTCTGCATATAAAAGCCGAGCTCGCGCGCCCGCGCCTGTCCGTCGCGGAACATGGGGCGGAAATCCTGATAGTAAAACTGCACGCCGACTTCCTCCGCCGCGCGGTAGGCCACGTCGCGCATCAGCTCATGCTTCTGATAGGGACTGATGAAAAGAGAGGACGTAAAGGCGTCGAAGCCGCCCTCTTTCGCCGCGCGCGCGGCCTCATACAGGCGCATTTCATAGCATTTGACGCAGCGGCCGTCAATATCCTCCGCCACGGCGCGCACGAATGGCCGCAGACCGTAGTCGTCGCGCACGAGAAGCGGCAGCTCGATCGTCTTTGCGTAGTCCTGCAAACAGTTTCTGCGCGCGCGGTATTCGGTAAAGGGATGGATGTTCGGGTTATACCAGTAGCCCGTGAGGTCGATCCCATCGGCGCGCAGCGCGTCGATGGGCATATTCGCGCACGGCGCGCAGCAGATGTGCATCAGAAGTTTCATGGCTATTTGCCTCCAGTTTTTCTACTCATAGAATACCACATCCGCGCGCGTCTGTACAGATTGCAAAAAAGAAAGTGCGACATTCCGTATAATTTGAACATGGACAATGGCCGCAGGACGGTGCTATAATTCCATCTAATATCAGCTAAAAGCAAAACTGAACGTATAAAGAAAGGAAGATGCACCATGTCTGCTCCCATTGAAAGCTACGCCGGCAAGATCCAGCGGAAGCTGCTGAAAAAACAGCGCGTCATCGAGGCTGCCTCCGGCCGGCAGAAGGCCGATCTGGTCCTGAAAAACGCGACGTATGTGAATGTATTCTCCAACGAGCTGCGCACGTGTGACATCGCCTGCGCCAACGGCCTGATCGTGGGTCTTGGCAGCTATGAGGGCGAGGTCGAATACGACATGACCGGCAAGATCGTCTGCCCGGGCTTCGTCGACGCGCACATCCATCTCGAATCGAGCCTCGTCACGCCGAAGGAATTCGTCCGCGCGACGCTGCCGCACGGCACGACCACCGTCATCACCGACCCGCACGAGATCACGAACGTCATGGGCACCGACGGCATCGACTATATGTTCCAGGCGACCGAAGGGCTGCCGATCGACGTGCGCTTCATGCTGCCGTCGTGCGTGCCGGCAACGCCGATGGACGAATCGGGCGCGAATCTCGACTACCGCGCGATCGACTCGTTCTACGACTATCCCAGAGTGCAGGGCCTGGCCGAGATGATGAACTCCTACGGCGTCATCCACAACGACCAGGAGGTCGTGGCGAAGATCGTCGCCTCGCAGGCACACCACAAGAAGATCGACGGCCACGCGCCGGGTCTGACCGGCAAGGATCTTGACACCTACATCGCGGCCGGCGTTTACTCCGACCACGAGTGCGCGACGATGGAAGACGCGCTGGCAAAGCTGCGGCGCGGCCAGTTCATCATGATCCGCGAGGGCACGGCGGCCAGAAATCTCGAAGCGCTCGCGCCGCTGCTGACCACGCAGTATGCAGAGCGGTGTATGTTCTGCACCGACGACAAGCACCCGAGCGATCTGCTCGAAAAGGGCCACATCGACTATATCGCGCGCGAGGCCATCAACAAATACGGCGTCGACCCGATCCTTGCGGTCAAGGTCGCGTGCCACCACGCCTCGCGCTACTTCCTGCTCAATAACCGCGGCGCCATCGCGCCGGGCTATCTGGCCGACTTCGCGGTCATCGACAATTTCAGGGACTTTAACGTCGAGATGGTGTTCAAAAAGGGCGTTCTGTACTGGAACAACGGCGAGCTGCGCGACTTTGAAGCGCCGCAGATCGAGGAATATCTCGACAATCGCGCGCACGACACCTTCCACGTCTCGACGCTCACGCCCGCCGATTTTGACGACGGCCGCAGAAGAGGTCTGCTCGGCATGATCCCGGGCGAGATCATCACCACCGACAACGGCTACGCCGATCACATCGACACGACGCAGGATATTCTGAAGATCGCCGTCATCGAGCGCCACAAGAACACGCACCACATCGGCCTCGGCTACATCCAGGGCTACGGACTGAAGGCCGGCGCGGTGGCGACGAGCATCTCGCACGACTCGCACAACATCATCGTCGTCGGCGCAAACGCCGAGGATATGGCCGCCGCGGCCAACCGCGTCGTCGCGTCGCACGGCGGCATCGTCGTGGTCGAAAACGGCGAAGTCAAGGGCGAGGTCGTATTGGAGATCGCGGGCATCATGTCCGACCGGCCGCTGACCGAGGTCAACGATCAGCTCGAGGCGGCGAAGGCCGCGGCCTTTGATCTCGGCGTCAACCGCGGCGTCGACCCGTTCATGACGCTCAGCTTCATGGCGCTGCCCGTCATTCCGAAGCTGCGCATCACGACGCGCGGCGTCATCGACGTTGAAACGCAGCAGTACGTATAAACCGGCAAGCGCCCTCCCGCTCGGGAGGGCGCTTTTGCGTGCAGATCACTTTTTGCGCACCGGATAGCAGACCTCGGTGACGAATTCCGCGGGATCCTGCGTCTCGTGCGGGCTGACGTGGTAGAGATTGAACATCGGGCCGTCGTATTCATAGCCGTTGGCTCCGATCCACGCGGCCAGCGCCGCATACGCCTCGCCGATGCCGTCATACGGGCCGCGGTAGATGCAGCTGGCGGCGGTCACGGCCGGGAGCGTCTTGAATTTCACGTGCGTCGTGTCGGGATAGCTGCCCTTGACGGTCTTCCACGCCTCGATCTCGACGTCGCGCTCCTTATATTCCCCGTCAAGGAACGTCACGGCCGTGTAGCACGGGTCGTCCGGGACGAGATGCATGGCGTCCGTCTCCTCGCAGAGCGTCTTCCAGACGAGGCCCTCGTCCTGATAGCGCGGGATGATCGTGTGGACACAGGCGGCGTAGCGCTCGGGGATAGTCTTGATGGTCACATTGTATTGCATGATGTCTTCCTTTCCCAGCCGGTGTTCGGCTGCGTCCAGAAGCAGCAGCTGCCGCGCGGTTTTTTCCGCCTCGGCCGCAAGTTCCCGCCGCCGCTTTTCAAAAAACGGCGCAAGCGCCTGCGCGTCGTGCGAAAGCTCCGCCATACGGCCAACGTCGGCAAGCGAAAAGCCCATGTCCCGCAGGGACACGATGAAGCCGATCGTTTGCAGCTGGTCTTCGCGGTAGTAGCGGTAATCCGAGTCCGGGTCGATGAACGCCGGGCGCAGAAGGCCGATCTCATCGTAGTAGCGCAGCATACGGATACTGACTCTGGACAGTTTTGAAAATAAACCGATTTTCAGCATTGCGGTACCTCCGTGCTGATAAGTTCTGAGCTCTCGTACAGCATACTGCCTGACACGATGAGAGAGTCAAGAGGTTTTTCAGATTTTTCTGAGGATGAAGCGCGGGCCCTCTTCGCCCGTTTCGCCGGTCGGAACAAAGCCGAGCTTTTGCAGCACGCGCTGCGACGCGGTGTTGCCCGGGTCCGTCTCGGCCTCGACGGCCGTGACGTCCGGCTGCGCGAGCGCCCATGCGCACAGCGCGTCCGCAGCCTCGGTCGCGTAGCCGCGGTTCTGATATGCATCGAGGAAGCCGTAGCCGATCTCCGGGTGTTCAGACGGCCCCTTGAAGCACAGATCGCCGATCATCTGCGTGTTTCCGTGCAGCCAGACGCCCCACGCGGTATACCAGATCCGCGCCTCGGGATGCGCCCGGCTGCCGCGCAGCATATCGCCGTAAGCCGCGGCAAGCTCCGCATCGCGCGGCTGCACGGACGCCATCAGCGCCGCGAGCGCGTCGTCGGTCAGAGGACGCAGCAGCAGCCGCGGCGTTTTGAGTTCCGTTGTTTTCACGTTATGATTCCTTTCTGCTCCAGATGAGCTTCAGCGCGGCCATCAGCGCCGCGTACAAAACGCCGCCGACGGCCCAGATGATCCAGCTGTATCGCGGCTGGCCGTTGCCGCGCGGGCCGAAGGTGTAAAGCATGAAGACGGCCGTGACGACGAGCCAGTAGCAGACGCTGATCGTGCCGGTCAGGCGGCTGCGGGCCTTGCCGCAGCGGGTATAATCGCCCTCCTCGAGGAGCTTCTGCATCGCGCCGGTATACGTGCCGGCATAGACGAAGGCGATGCAGCCGAAGCCCACGAGCAGAAGCAGCAGGCACACCGCGCAGATGCAGGCCAGATCCGCCATCGAAAAGCACATCGACACAAACAGCGGCAGGACGGACAGGATGCAAAGAAGCGTGCCGGCGAGGTTCAGGCGGTTGGCCGTGGGCGCAAATTCCTGCTGGCGCTGGCGCACCATGCCCGTCACGCCGTATTCCGTTTCAAAGGGTTCGCGCTCGAGGAAGTCGAATTCCCTGACACGCGCGCCGCACGTCAAAAAGATCGCCACCGCGGCGGCCACCAGCACGATGAGCGTACACAATCCGACGCCGGCCGCGGCCTGCTCGGTCACGCGGGCGGTGTATTCGCTCAGGCCGCTGAGGAAGATCAGCAGAATGGGTGAAACGACGCACAAAAACGTTGCCAGCGCGAGCTTCGGCGCGGCGGCCCGGCGCAGCGAGAGATAGCGCGAAGCCTCTTCCAGATTCACGCGGCGCAGCTGCGGCGCGGCAGGCTCGGGCGCAGCGTCCTCGCGCTCCTCAAGCTCGTCTTTCAATAAGTAATCCGTCGTGACGCCGAACAGGCGGCTCATCTGGACGATCTTGTCGAGATCGGGCACGGACTGCGCGCCCTCCCACTTTGATACGGACTGGCGCGTGACGTTCAGCTGCTGCGCCAGCTCCTCCTGTGACCAGCCGGCCTTTTTGCGCAGGCTGATGAGTTTGTCTGCAAAGATCATGGTTGCTTCTCCTTTTCGTTTGATGGCCCAAGTTTACCTGTTTTTGCGGTTGCACGGAAGCGAGCAGACCGGAAAATCTGTCAACCGGCGGTTGCATCGGGCCATTTTTGCGAATTTTTCTGCATCTACAGATGCGCAACACGCGAAATTATACAACACAACCGCGCCGCTGTCAAGCACGGCGAAAAATTTGACGCACGGGCTTTACAAGCGCCCGCGCGCAAACTATACTGTTAGAAAACAACGCACAGAAAGGACGTCTGCCATGCTGACGATCAAAAATGCCGGGCTGTGCTCAAAAGGCGCGGTCACGGCGATCACACTGGAAAACGGAAACCATATGCGCGTGACGCTTTTATCCTACGGCGCGACGATCCAGTCCATTGTCGTCCCGGATCGCAGCGGCGCGCCGGTCGACGTACTGCTGGGCTATGAGACGGCAGAGGAATATGAGGCGCACGACGGGTATCTTGGAGCGTGCATCGGCCGAAACGGCAACCGCATCGCGGGCGCGTCGTTCCGCCTGAACGGCGTGCAGTACCGCCTGACGGCCAACGAGGGCGAAAATCAGCTCCACGGCGGCCTGTGCGGGCTGGATAAGAAGCTGTGGAGCTTCCGCTGCGAAAACGACCGGAGCGTCACGTTTGAGACGGTACTCGCCGACGGCGAGGAAGGCTATCCCGGACGGATGGACATCGCCGTGACGTATACGCTGGACGACGAAAACGGACTGCGGATCGACTACCGCGCGGCGGCAAGCCGCGACACGGTCGCCAATTTTACGAATCATTCCTATTTTAATCTCAACGGACAGGGCTGCGGCGACGTGCTGGGGCACTCGCTGCGGCTGGATGCGGACGCATTCACGCCCGCGAATGCACGGACGCTGCCGACGGGCGAAATTCTGCCGGTGGGCGGCACGTGCATGGACTTCCGTGCGGCGAAGCCGATCGGCCGCGACATCGCGGACGCGATGCTCGTCCCCTTCCGCGGCTATGACACGAATTTCTGCCTGAACGGCGCCGGTCTGCGCTGCGTCGCCGCGGCGAAGGGCGACCGGAGCGGCATCGTCATGCAGGTTGAGACAACGATGGAGGGCGTGCAGCTCTACACGGGCAACTTCATCTCGCCGCGCGCCGGCAAGGCGGGCGCGCAGTATGCGGCCTACAGCGGCTTCTGTCTCGAAACGCAGCACTACCCCGACGCGATCAACCAGCCCGCATTCCCGAGCCCGGTGCTGCGCGAAGGCGAGCGGCTGCACGAGACGACGGTCTACCGCTTCCGCGCGGAGTAAGACGCGCAAAAAAACATCCGGTACGGTTCGACGGAACCGTACCGGTTTTTTGTGCTTATTCGGGCCAGAGGCGCTCTTCATAGACCCCGGCGGCCTTCATGGCGGCGATGGACGCCTGCACGGAGGGCATATCCTCGCGGTAGGTCACGCCGTGCCAGCGTTCTTCGCACGGCAGGACGCGCACGCGCGCGCCGCCCGTATGGAGCTGCGCACTGACGGCCGAGGGCAGGTAAAATTCCGCCTTGACGGGGTTCGCCGCGACGTCCGTGCGGAAAAATGCAGGCAGCGCTTCCCACAGCTCCTGCGCAAAGCGGCACGGGAAGCCCCAGAGGTTCATGGAGACGACTTCGTCGCCCGAAAGATCGGTGAAGTGCTCGCCGTCCTCGGTGAAGGCGGCGTCCGCGCCGCGGCGGAAGATCTTCGTGCGCTCGGTCACGTCGACGAGCATCCCATCTTTGACCCGGCACACGCCGCGCGCGACGGAGCCGAAGTCCGTGAGCGTATTGCGCAGACGGTAGCCGACCATGGCGTACCGATGCTCGTCCTCGTTGGCGGCAAGGAAATCATAGATCGCAGCATAGGCCGCCTTGCCGTAGAAATCGTCGGAGTTGATGACGGCGAACGGCCCGCGCAGCACATCCTTGCAGCACGCGACGGCGTGCGCCGTGCCCCAGGGCTTGACGCGCCCGGGCGGAACTGCGCAGCCAGCCGGGATCGCGTCCAGCTCCTGATAGACGTAATCCACGTGGAAATAGCGCTCCATGCGCGCGCCGATGCGTTCGCGGAAGAGCGCGTCATGCTCGCGCTTGATGATGAATACGACGTCGCGGAAGCCCGCCCGGCGGGCGTCGTACATGGAAAAATCGATGATGCTGTGGCCCTCTGCGTCGACAGGCTCCATCTGCTTGAGCCCGCCGAAGCGGCTGCCCATACCGGCGGCCATGATGACGAGCGCCGGGGATCGGTGTTGCATACAAACGCCTCCTTACCTTTCTGGTTCCATCTTATCGGTTCCGGGCGCGGAATGCAAGCCTTTTTCCGGAAGTGCTGCAAAACATTCGTGTAATTGCGCTTGCAGGCGCGGCGGAAATGTGCTACACTATGTAAAATCTATGTTAAATCCCCGGAGAGGAGGTGCGCGTATGCGTCTTGCCGCGGCCATCGCTCAATTGCAGCCCGTCGCGTCGGTCATCATTTCGGTGGCGCTCATGCTGTTTTCGGGCTTTTTACTCACGCGCGTGACGAAGCCGCTGCGCCTGCCGAACGTCACGGCCTACATTCTGGCCGGGATTCTCATCGGCCCATATGTTCTGAATCTCGTGCCGCAGCGGATCATTGACGGCACGGATTTTCTTTCCGATATCGCGCTGGCGTTCATCGCGTTTTCGACCGGCGAGTTTTTCAAGCTCGATGTGCTGAAAAAGAACGGCCTTGCCGTCGTATGGATCACGATCTGCGAGGCCGTACTGGCCTCGGTGTTCATCTTCGTGCTGACCTATTTTATCCTCGGGCTGGAGCTGGCGTTTTCGATCGTGCTGGCGGCGCTCGCCTCGGCCACGGCCCCGGCCTCCACAATGATGACCATCCGCCAGACCGGCGCAAAGGGCGATTTCGTCGACACGCTTTTGCAGGTCGTGGCGCTGGACGACGTGGTGGGATTGGTCCTGTACTCCGTGGCGATCTCCGTCGCGCTGGCCTCGATGCAGGGCGCAGGCGGCGTCTCGTTTGCGACGCTGGGGAAGCCCATCGTTCTCAATCTGCTGGTTCTGCTGCTGGGGAGTCTGTTCGGGCTTTTCATGAAGCTGCTGATGCCCAAAAAGCGCTCGACCGACAACAAGCTCATCATTTCCATCGCGCTGCTGTTCGCGTTCTGCGGCGCGTGCGCACTGTTGGATGTGTCACCGCTGCTCGGGTGCATGATGATGGGCACGGTGTATACGAACATCGCGGAAGACGACAAGCTCTTCAAACAGCTCAACTACTTCAGCCCGCCGATCCTGCTGCTGTTTTTCGTGCGCTCGGGTATGTCGTTCCGGCTCGACGCGCTGGTGTCGGCCGAAGGCGCGCTGAACGGCGTGCCGCTGCTGGTGATCGGCGTGAGCTATTTCCTCGTGCGCATCCTGGGCAAATACGCGGGCGCGTGGCTCGGCTGTCAGGCCGTGAAGAAAAACCGGCTCGTGCGCGATTACCTGGGCCTCGCGCTCATCCCGCAGGCGGGCGTGGCCATCGGCCTCGCGGCGCTCGGCGCAAGGACGCTCGGCGGCGCGATGGGCAGCGACTTGCAGACGATCATCCTCGCCTCGAGCGTGCTGTATGAGCTGATCGGCCCCGGCTGCGCAAAGCTGGCGCTGTACTTATCGAAATCGTATTCGACAAAGCTCGAGGACGTCGCCGTCGTCGAGGAGCTGACCGAAACCGGCGAAAAGAAGACCGACGTGCAGCTGCTCATCGAGCGGATCCAGAAGATCCAGCAGGAGCTGCCGGTGCTCGAAAGCGATATGTCGGAGGAAGAAGCCGCCTTTACCGAGGCGGCCGAGGAGCAGCTGGCGCAGACGCAGGCCCAGCGGCGGTATTTCTATCTGAGGAGGTAATCATCCATGAAAACAGACTGGATCGCGGCGCTGCTCGGCGCGTGGAGCGCGGAGCTGACGCCGGGCTCGATTTTCCTGCGGCTGGCGCTGAGTATGCTGCTGGCGGCCATCATCGGCTGCGAACGTTCGAGCAAGCGGCACTCGGCCGGTCTTCGCACGTTCATTCTCGTAAGTCTGGCCGGGACGGGCGTGATGCTCGTCGATCAGTTTCTGATGCAGGCGCTGCCGGTGACGGTGCCGCTTTTGTCGGCCGCGGCCATCGTCGGCTCGGCCACGATCAGCGGAAATTCCATCCTGTTCAGCTCGAAAAACCAGATCAAGGGTCTGACGACGTCCGTCGGTCTGTGGTGCTGCGCGGTGGTCGGACTGGCGCTCGGCGCGGGCCTTTATACGCTGGCGCTGGTGCTGTTTTTTGCGCTGCTGGCGTGTATGTCGGGCCTGCCGGCACTCGAGACGCATCTGAAAGACCGGTCGAACCACTTTGAGGTGCATCTGGAGCTGAAAAACAAGCTCGATCTGCCCGATTTTGTGTCGACGGTGCGCGCGCTCGGTATCCGCATCGACGATATCGAGTCGAACCCGGCGTACCTGAATTCGGGGCTCAGCGTGTTTACGGTTTCGTTCACCGTCGACAGCGCGGAGCTCAAGCAGTACAAAAAGCACGGCGAGATCATCGAAGCGCTCAAATCACTCGATTACGTGTATTATATTGAGGAAATGAACTGAAAAATCCGAAATTTTGCTTCTCCGCTGCGGCTGCGCGGCGCGCGCCGCATATTTCTCCTTTGTATGCAAACAATAGCTTTGTAACCAGCACACATACAAAACGAAACTGCATTGGAGGGGCCAATTATGAAAGCTACAGGCATCGTGCGCCGCATCGACGACCTCGGCCGCATCGTCATCCCCAAGGAGATCCGCCGCACACTGCGTATCCGCGAAGGCGACCCGTTGGAGATCTATACGGAGAAGGACGGCGAGGTCATCTTTAAAAAGTATTCCCCGATGGGCGATCTCGGCGAGTTCGCCGGGCAGATCTGCGAGTCGATCGGCAAAAACACCGGGCACATCGCCGCTATCTGCGACCGCGACGCGATCATCGCCGTCCACGGCGTGCCGAAGCGCGAGCTGGCCGACAAGCGCTGCTCGCAGGAGCTGGAACAGCTGATGGAGCTGCGCCGCGGCTACCGCCACCAGGCAGGAGATCTGCTGCTGCATCCGACCGACGCCGCCGACCGGTATCACATCGGCGTGGCTGCGCCGATCGTCGCCGAGGGCGATCTTATGGGCTGCGTGATGCTCCTGCTGGAGGACGGCGCGCCCGAGCTCGGCGAGGGCGAGCAGAAGCTCGTGCAGACCGTGGCCGGTTTTCTCAGCCGCCAGATGGAGTCCTGAGCCGTCAGGATGCAAAAACCCCGGGTTCCGATCGGAACCCGGGGTTTTTGATGCATTTTGAGCGGCCTGATCAGTGCTTATCCGCAGCAGCGGCAAGCTCCTTCAGAGCGTCCTTGCGGGAGAGGTTGACGCGGCCCTTTTCATCGATCTCCGTGACCTTGACCCAGGTCATGTCGCCGATGTTCAGCACGTCCTCGACCTTCTCCACGCGGCGGTTTTCGAGCTTGGAGATGTGGATCATGCCGTCCTTGCCCGGAGCGAGTTCCACGAACGCGCCGATGGGCAGGATGCGGACGACCTTGCCGTAGTACAGCTTGCCGACCTCGGGCACGAAGCAGATATCGTCGATCATCTTCTTCGCCGCGTCGCAGGAGGCTGCGTCCGGAGAAGCGATGTGGATGGTGCCGTCATCCTCGATATCGACCTGCGCGCCGGACTCGGCGACGATTTTCTGGATCATGGAGCCGCCCTTGCCGATGACCTCGCGGATCTTGTCGACGTCGATCTTCATGGTGAGCATCTTGGGCGCGAACTCGGAGACGTGGTCGCGCGGCTTGGCGATGCAGGGGATCATGATCTCATTGAGGATCTCAAGACGGGCCTTGCGGCAGCGCTCGAGCGCGTCGGCGATGATCTCCATCGTCAGGCCGTCGTTCTTGAGGTCCATCTGGATGGCGGTGACGCCTTCGGTCGTACCGGCGACCTTGAAGTCCATCTCGCCGTGGAAGTCCTCAAC
>CAKUOS010000004.1 GCA_934670025.1 uncultured Oscillospiraceae bacterium | reverse complement strand
GCCTCCATTCTTTGTTTTATTATACCCTGAATTGCCCCCGCCGTCAACGGTGGGGCATGACTACTGTTTGACTACTACCATCCGCAAAACCGAAAAAGCTAATTTTCCCAGTGCTTTCAATGGTTTTCGTAAAGTTCAGAGAAGCTGGCTGTTCTCGTTAAAAACCGTACAACCCTTGAAAACACAGCATTTTATCAGATGATGTCTGAAAACTCCGACTCTGTAGGTCGCACGTTCGAATCGTGTCGGGCGTACCAAAAATCCCGTGAAATCGTATGATTTCACGGGATTTTTTCTATTGTTTCAGAAAACTATTCTTACGGCATAGTGCAGCCATGCCGTACTTTTTAAAGGGCTGAATCCTTATCCGGTAATCCTCCCCTGCCTCAATGCACAGATCATGGCATCGAGCCCCAATAGCGTCGTATAGCAGCTTCCGGTTTTCCGGAATGCAGGCGTATAATAAGTATTGTTGTCTGCATCGAAGCAAAATTGCTCGGCATTCAGTTCTTTTGCTTCGTGTTCCATAAAATGACTCCCAAGGAAACGGCGCAGGAAATCAATTCCCGCGCACATGGCCGCGATAGGCTTTTTCCTGCTGATAAAATGCATGACGCACGCCCTTATTGCGTCAGAATCCCTGTAATTGTTCCATAATCCGATTCCGCCGGGTATGATCAGCGCGTCGTATTCTGCAACATCGATCTCACGAATCTCTTTTATGCGTCCTCTGCCGATGCGGGCGGCTTCTATAAGGACGTTCCGTGTTTCCGCCGGCTGCTCCGTCAGGTGGTTAACGGACGAAACAGAGATATCCTCCGCAGCGGGCGTATATTCACATCCATACCTGTCAAGCACGGCGTATGTCAGAATGACTTCCTCTATGCATGAGCCATCTCCAAGTCCGCAGCCGGCTAATAAAACCAAATACTTCATTTGTCTTTCCTCCGCAGCCTCCGAATCTTCAAAGCAAGTATAACACATACCACTCTCGCGTTCAACAGCAGCGCCGCACGCAGCATCGGCCGTTTTCCCTTTTATCCCGGAATCTGCGTTGCGGCACAGCGGACACCTTGTTTTCCATCCTGCCAGAGCTGCCTGATGTGGTTTTCGGTTGTTTCTCTCTTCTCATGCAGGGTATCTCTTATCGTGCGCATTGTTTTTCACGCCTCGGAATCCATTCCGGGAAATCCTCTGTCCGACGCTGGTTAGATGTTTCTAGCCAACACTATTATACCATCCGGACTGTGCAAACACAATGATAAGTCGCAGCTTTGTGCAGAAAAGCTGCAAGGGGTGCGGTTCGTTCAGAACCGCACCCCTTGTAAAATCACTCGTATTTTCTCCTTCAAAGGATACGGAAGCATTCTTGGGTTTTTGCGGGTGCTCTGCCGCCGGTCAAGCCCATCTGCAAACGAAGGCGGATTCCGTATGGACGGAATCCGCCTTTTGCTGCTTACCTTGTTTTCCTGCGGCTGAGATCAGCGCCAAATATCCAACACATCAAAGTCGGCGGCTTCTACTGCCTGCGTCAGCACTTCATCACTGACAGGACGCTCGAAAGAAACGTTTGCCGTGCTGCTTTCCAGACTGACTTTTGCCGCCACGCCATCCAGTGCGTTCAGTGCGGCAGTCACACTCCGACGGCAATTTTCGCAGCGCATTCCGCCAATTTTCATGGTCAGGCTGCCAATGGGTGTGGACAACTTCTTAGCCTTGATCCGCGGCTGCTTTTCGGTCCCGCAGCAGGTCTTTTTCCCGGTGAAACGCTTGACGAACGACCAGAAACACCCGACGATCATGGCGGCAGCCAAAACGATCCATACGATCTGCATTTCACCGCACCCTTTCCCAATAGACGACTGCCGCCACGCTGTGCCTCAGGCCGCTGCACCCGCGGCATTTTTTGCAGTTATCGCCGCAATCGGCGGACATGACCGTCTTTTTGACGTAGCCGAGCTGTGCATAGCGTTCCAGCCTGGCCTCCACCATTTCGGGTGTCGTGTTCAGGTCGGCGGCGAGCTGCGCCGTGGAATGGATCCCCGGCGCATCCAGTAATTCCAGAAGAGACATCACGATCCGCACCTCAGAAGAACAGTCCTGCGATGTGGTAGGTCAGGCAGGAAAGGATCAGGGCGGAGGCTACGCTGCTTGGAAACGGCGGCGCGGTCTGGATTCTTTCCGCGGCAGGATTGCTGGCGACGAAGAAATACCGGAAATATGGCGCGTTCCTGCTGGCCGGGCTGACGATCGGCGTGCTGACCGGCAATCTGACGCTCAAACCGCTGATCACGCGGCCGCGGCCATGCTGGTTAGATTCGAGCGTGCAGCTTCTCATTGCAAATCCGACGGATTACTCGTTCCCGTCCGGGCACACGCTCTCGTCCGTCATCGGCGCGGCCGTGCTGACGAAGGCGAACCGGAGATTCGGCCTTGCGGCTATTCCGCCCGCGGCGCTCATCGCGTTTTCAAGACTCTATCTCTACGTCCACTTCCCGACCGACACCCTCGCCGCAGCTGTGCTGGGCGCGGCGATCGGACTTCTGACCTGCATGATCGGAGACAGGGTCTGGACGGTGCTTGCGAAAAAAGGCGCGCCGCAAAAATAAAGTACCCCCGGGCAGCGCGCTGTCCGGGGGTTCTGCTCATGCCGTAAACTGATAGCCCACGCCGCGGACCGTGCGGAGATAGGCGGGCTGGTTGGGGTCGTCCCCGCTCTTGGTGCGCAGACGGCGGATGTGGACCATGATGGTATTGTCGTCGACGATGGCGTTGCCCCAGATGCTGCTGTAGATCTGCCCGCGCGTGAGGACCTTGCCGCGGTTGGTGAGGAAATACTTCATAAGGAAGCTCTCCTTGCTGGAAAGCGGGATCTCCCCGCTGTTTTTGAGCAGGCGCATCCCGTCTGTAAAATAGCAGAACGGCCCGGCCGAGATCACACCGCCGCCGGTCTGGTTCGAAAGCCCGACCCGGCGCAGGCACGCCTTGACCTTCGCGCACAGCACAGACGGCGAAAAGGGCTTTGTGATATAATCGTCCGCGCCGATGCCGAGCGCGAAGACCTTATCGTTGTCGGTCTGCCGGCCGCTGAGGATGAACACCGGCGTCAGGATGCCGCACGAGCGAAGCTGGCGGATAACCTGAAAGCCGTCCATGCCCTCCATGATGATATCCAGAATGATGAGATCGAAGCGCTGCGCCTGCGCCATACGGACGGCGTCGAGGCCGTTGGCGGCCTCTGCGATGGACATCCCTTCGCTCTCGGGCACACGGGAAATGGTCCTGCGGACGAGCTTTTCATCGTCCACGACCAGAATTTTAAATCGTGCCATACTGTCTTTGCTCCTGTGCAGCCTGCATTTGTTTGTGTGCGAACAGTATAGCACGGATTGTCGGAAATCACAAAAAGAAATCGAATTCCCTTACGAAAATTTAATGTTCCGCACATACTCCGGTTAAGAAAGCATGGTTATGATGGCCATAAGCAGAGATCCTCTGCCGCGTGCGGGACGGCGCTTCCGCTCTGCGCGCCACACAAACATCAAGGAGGAACAGAAGAAATGAAAAAGAAACTGGTCATGCTCGTGTCCCTGATCCTGGCCGTGCTGATGCTCGCTTCGTGCGCAGCGCCCGCGGCTTCCGGCACGAATGCAGCGGACAATGCGGACCCGGGCGAATGGAAATGGGAACGCAAGGTCACGCTCGTCTGCCCGCGGGGCGTCGGCGGCGGCGCCGACGGCACGCTGCGTCCCTTGCAGCCCGTCTTGCAGGACATTCTCGGCGTAGCCGTTGAGATCGTCAACGTCGAAGGCGCCGGCGGCGCAAACGGCATCGATTTCACCTGCAAGCAGCCGGCCGACGGCTACACCTACGTGCTCGGCACGCAGTCGCACATCATGCTCGACATCCAGAAGATCCTGCCTGAGGACTTCAATGCCGAGCTTCAGCCCGTTGCCAAGCTCGTCCACTCCATCAACCTCATCGCCTCCTCCAAGAAGGCCATGGACGGCAAGTACACCAACTTCACCGAGTTCATCGCCTACGCGAAGGAGCATCCGCAGGAGCTGACCTGCGGTATGCTGACCGCGACCGGCGCTGACGCCGTATCCCTGAAGCAGACGCTCGCCGGCGGCCTCGGCTGCGACATCACCGAGGTCGAGCAGTACATCAAGATCGTCAACTACGGCGGCGGCGCGGAGCTGTCCTCCGCGATGGTCGGCGGCCACGTGAACATCTGCATCACCGGCGCCGACGAGATCCGGGGCCTCATCGAGTCCGGTGACATCGTCCCGCTCGTCTCCATGTCCGAAAACCGGATGTCCACGCTGCCCGACACCGAATGCACGGGCGAGCTCGGCATCGACTCCTACGTCGGCACGTGGCGCGGCATCTTCTGCCGCACCGGCACGCCGCAGGCTGCCGTCGACGCGATGTCCGCCGCACTGGAAGAGGCATGGAACTCCGACACGTATCAGGAATTCCTGAAAAACGCCTGCTATCTCGACCGTCCGGGTTATGCTGACGCGGCTTCCTTCCGGACGCTGATTGATGAAGAATACGTCACCTTTGAGGACTACCTCAAGGGCGCCGGCCTCATTTGATTGCATAGACAGACAGACCAAAAAAGACGGGGCGGGCAAAAGCGCCCGCCCCGTCGGAGAACAGAACAGGAGTGATATAACTTTTTATGGCAATTGAACTGATTTTTAACCTGATCCTGCTCATCGGCTGCGGCGTCTGCTTTGTAAACGTGACGACCACCATGCCCAAATCGGCAGTCAATGAGCTTGGCGCAGAGCAGTGGCCGCAGGCGATTTTGGTCCTGCTGATCGCCGCGATCTGCTTCAACCTCTACAAGTACTTCAAAAAGAACGACAAGGCGGATATCGCCGCCGCGTTTAAGGATTCCTTCCCCAGCATCGGCCGGTTTTTCAGGAGCAAGCTCTTTATCGGCATGGCGCTGACCGTTGCGATGGCCCTGCTGTATGAGCCGGTCGGCTTCATGCTCACGTGCCTGCTGTTCCTGATCGCCTACGGCCTGCTGCCCGGCCAGAAGAACATCTGGCTGCTGCTCGGCACGTCGGTCCTCATCACGATCATCCTCTACATCGGCTTTTCCGTGCTGCTGGGCGTCATGCTGCCCAGAGGCCAGATCGGATTCCTGCGCAACTTCGCGCTGTTAGCGGAATCCCTGGTTCCCTGAGAAGGAGGTACTGTATGCTTGAATTACTGTCCAGCGGTATGTCCGTTGTTTTCGCGCCGAAGATGTTCATCCTCATCATCTTCGCGGTCTTCCTCGGCACGCTCTTCGGCGCGCTGCCCGGCGTCTCGGCCACGATGGCCGTCACGCTCGGCATTCCCTTCACGTATAAAATGGATCCCGTCAGCGCCATCGCGTTCCTCGTCGCCATCTACTGCGCGTCCATCACCGGCGGCGGCATGACGGCCATCCTCTTCAAAATTCCCGGCGTTCCGTCCAGCGCGCCGACCACCTATGACGGCTATCCCATGGCGCAGCGCGGCGAAGCCGGCCGCGCGCTCGGCATCCAGCTGATCTGCTCGGCCATCGGCGGTATGTTCGCGGCCGTGTGTATGCTCCTTCTGAGCCCGCAGCTGACGCAGGCGGCGCTGAGCTTCGGCCCGTCGGAGCTGTTCGCCATTTCGTTCATGGGCCTGTCCATCCTGACGAGCCTTGAGACGGACAACATCTGCCGCACGATCATCTCGGGTCTTCTGGGTCTGCTGCTCGCGTGCATCGGCCTCGATCCGCTGCTTGGCGTGCCCCGTCTGACGTTCGGCACGCGTCTCCTCACCTCCGGTATCGAGATGATCCCCGTCATGATCGGCTTCTTCGCCGTGACCGAGGTCCTCAAGCAGACGGCAAAGCCGTCGAAGCTCAAGGCTGTCGGCAAGGAAGGCTCCGGTATGTCCGCAAAGCTGCCCTCCTTCAGGGAAATGTGGTCCCTCAAGGGCGTCATCGCCCGCTGCTCCGTGCTCGGCACGGTCATCGGCATTCTGCCGGCGCGGGCGCGACGATCGCGTCGTTCCTGTGCTACTCGACCGAGCAGAAGCTCTCCAAGCACCCGGAAAAGTTCGGCACCGGCTGCCCCGACGGCATTGCCGCGCCTGAGACCGGCAACAACGCCGCCACCGGCGGCTCGATGGTCCCGCTGCTGAGCCTCGGCATCCCCGGCGGCAACGCGGCTGCGATCATGATGTCCGCGCTGGTGCTCAAGGGCGTCACGACGGGCCCGCTGCTGCTCGTCAATCAGCCGGAGTTCCTGTCGGCGACGTTCGCCTCGATGTTCGTCTCGAACATCATCATGGTCTTCGCGGCCATCATCATCGCCAAGGTCTTCGTGCAGATCCTGAAGGTCCCGTACAGCATCCTCGGCCCGACCATCATCATGATGGCCACCATCGGCGCTTACGCGGCCAAGAACACCTCCGTGGACGTCATCATCATGGCGATCTCGGGCCTCATCGGTTTCGTGTTCGTCACCTGCAAATTCAACAGCTCCGCGATGATCCTCGGCCTCGTGCTCGGCACCATCTGCGAGTCGAACCTGCGCCGTGCGTTCACCATCGCCAGCGGCGACACGCTTTTACAGGAAGCCGGCCAGATGATGCTGCGCCCGGTCACGGGTATCATCATGCTCATCTGCGTGGCAGTTCTCCTCAGCCCGGTCGTCAAGCCGTGGCTCCAGAAGCGCAAAGCGCAGAAGGCGGAAAAATCCAAATAATCTCGAACGGATCGGGACGGCGGCACGGCCCGCCGTCCCGTCTTCGCCGTTCAGGCAGGAGGGTCTATGAATCTCAAAGGCAAGATCCCGCTCGTATGGGTCAAGCCCATCTGCATCGTGGGCGTTCTGGCAGGCATTCTGTTTTTCTGCTGCGGCCGGCGGATCCCGGTGCTGTGCTGTATGCTCGGCGCGTTCGGGTTTGAACGCAATCTCTACTGCTGCCCGCGGTGCGGCAGGCGGCTGAACATGAAGTACCCGCTGCTGCGCGGCGCGTGCTGCCCGGATTATCATGCGCCGCTGCGAAAATAAGGACAATCCGCACTTTTCCTGCGCGCCGTTCCATGATATGATGGAGAAAAACAGGAAGAAACCGGGTGAACCCATGAAGCCTGTCTCTCAGAAAGCGATCCGCGCGCTTGCGCTGCTGCTGGCGCTGGTCGCGGGTCTCGGCTATGCGGTCGTGAACACCTATGAGGCATATACGCAGATGGTCGTCGAACAGCGGCAGTAATATCTGCTCATCACGGCGCGCGCCGTGGCGCAGAATCTGTCGCTCTACATCTCCAAGCAGCTGCGCGACGTGAATATCCTGGTGCGCACGCCGGGCTTCATGCAGGAATTCCGGCGCTATTACACCGACGGCGTCGACGACGGTCTGAAGGAATACATCCTCTCCTACATTCTTTCGCAGCAGCAGGGCGTGTCCCGGATCTATCTGATCGACCGCGAGAAAAACATTGTGTGTATGTACAACCAGTACCCGATGCCGGAGGCGTTCGACGAGCAGATCCTGCATCTGGACACGCTTGCCGAGCGGCACCGGAGCGGCGTGGGAAGCGTATTCCGCGCGTCCGACCGGCACTACGGCCTGACCGTCTCCAGCGCCGTCTCCCACGGCGACGAATTTTTCGGCACGGTCGTGACGGTCGTGGATCTCGAGACGGTCTATCAGCAGTATATCGCGCCGCTCAACATCCGGACAAGGGAAACATCATCGTCAAAAATGCGCGCGGCACGGTCATCATGCACCCGGAAAAGAAAATGCTGACCTTCAACCCCTTCCGCGACATTCCGGATCTCGACACGCTGCCGCAGTACGAAAGTCTGCGGAATATGCTGGATATGCAGTACAGCCAGGAGGAGGACACGGCCATCTACCGCACCTACTCGGGCGGCATTCTGCCGCCGCAGGACGAGATCGCGGCGTTTTCCCGCATGAACGAGGGCGGCGCAACGTGGTACGTCTCGGCTGTCCTGCCGTATTCCTCGGTCAGGCGTCTCATCGACAAAAACGTCGGCCAGTTCGGCGTCCTCATTTCCGCGATCCTGACGGTGCTGGCCGCGGCGCTGCTGGTATTCTACGCCATGCGCAAAAACCAGCAGCGGCCGGAGCTGGAATCGGGCTATCTGCGCGAGATGAACCACACGCTTGAGGAGCTCCACCAGAGCCGCGAGCAGGTCTATCACTATCAGAAGCTGCAAACCATCGGCGCGCTCACCGGCGGCATCGTCCACGAGTTCAACAATCTGCTCACGCCCATCATGGGCTATTCCGAATTTCTCAAAGAGCGCATGGGCCCGGAAAACGAATACTACGAGGACATGGACGAGATCTTCAAGGCCGGCACGCGCGCCAAGGAGATCGTCGACCAGCTGCTGCCCTTCAGCCGCCGCGAGACGGATTCCTCAGCCTACGGCCCGGTCAGTCTCGAAGCCGTCCTGCGCGACGTGACAAAGATGGTCTCGATGATCCTGCCGGCCTCCATCCGTCTGGAAACGGACTTTGCGGACCTTCATGCCAACGTTTTCGGCAGCGCAACGCAGCTGCATCAGGTGTTCCTGAATCTCTGCTCCAACGCGGTGCAGGCCATGGAACCGGACGGCGGCGTACTGACGATCCGCGCGCGGCGGATCGCGCCCGACGCGCTTCCCGCGCAGCTTGCGCAGGGCGTGCACGGCGACTGCGTCCGCGTTGCGGTCTCGGACACCGGCTGCGGCATCGCGCCCGAGACGCTCCCGCATATCTTCGACACCTTCTTCACCACCAAACAGGCCGGCGAGAGCACCGGTCTCGGCCTGTCCGTGGTGCAGAACATCCTCATCAGCCACGGCGGCTGTATCGAGGCCAGGAGCACGCCCGGCGAAGGCAGCGAATTTCTCGTCTTTCTGCCGCTCACGGCGCTCACTGTCCCCGTGCGGCCGTCCAAAGCGCCTCCCACGCAGGAGAAGACTTCCGGTGCAGGACCCATCCTGCTCGTCGACGACGAGCGCGTGGCGCGGTATCTCTCACGGCGGCTGCGCCGCGCGGGTTATACCGTTGATATGTTCACGGACCCCGAGCAGGCGCTGAACACCTTTTCGCGCACGCCCGGCCGCTGGGATCTGATCCTGGCTGACAACACCATGCCCCGGTACAAGGGCACCGCACTCATCCAGCGCATCCGCGTCGAGCATCCGCAGACCGCCGTCATTCTCATGACCGGCCTTGTCGAGCGCGACGCCGTACAGATGCGGCAGGAAGGGCTGATCGACGAAATTTTCATCAAGCCTCTGGACTTTGCAAAGCTGTCGGACGCCATCGGCCGGCTGCTGCATCCGGAGGACCCGGACGTCTGAACCTTCAGACGGTGTGAGGAGGAACACATGGACATTCTCAAACCGGCCAACGCCGGCACGCTCGAATCGAGCGACGCGCAGGTCACGGTCGAACCCAACGAACGCGGCATCACGCTCGAGCTCAGCAGCAGCGTGATGAATCAGTATGGCCGGCAGATCAAACAGACTGTTCTTGAGACGCTCGTGCGTCTCGGCGTGACGAACGCCGCCGTGACCGTCGTGGATCACGGCGCGCTGGACTGCACGATCCGCGCGCGCGTGGAGTGCGCGGTGTATCGCAGCTGCGGCGCTTCGCAGAAAGATCTTCCGTGGGGAGGTGCGATCCGATGATCCCAAGACCCATACCCGAACGCTTCCGTCTGCGCAGAACGATGATGTTCATGAACGCGCAGAAGCCCGGCCTCATCAAAGACGCCTATATTTACGGCTGTGACTCGATCATGCTCGATCTTGAGGACGCGGTCGCGGAAAATCAGAAGGATGCGGCGCGGTTTTCGCTCTATCACGCGCTGAAAACCGTCGACTACGGCGATACCGAGGTCATCGTGCGCATCAACGGCCTCGATACCCCGCACTGGCAGGAGGATATCCGCGTCTGTGTCGCCGGCGGCGCCGACGGCATCCGCATCGCAAAGTGCGAGAGCGCCGCAGACGTGAAGACCGTGGAAAAAGCCGTGCTGGCCGCCGAGCGCGAGTTTGGCGCCGAAGAGGGCCGCACGCTCCTCATGGCGGCGCTCGAAAGCCCGAAGGGCATCATGAACGCCTATGAGATCGCCTGTGCGAGCGAGCGGATGTTCGGCGTGGCCATCTCGGGCGGCGATCTTCGCAAGTGCCTGCAAACGAGCGTCCAGCCCGACGGCATCGATCTGCTGGCCGCGCGCGGCCAGGTCGTCCTCGCGGCCAGAGCCGCGGGCGTGCAGTGCTTCGACACGGTGTTCACGAATCTCGACGACGAAGCGGGTTTCCGGCGCGAGGTGCTTCAGAACAAAGCCATGGGCTTCGACGGCAAGAGCCTCATCAACCCCAAGCAGATCCGCTTTGTCCACGAAACGTTCGCCCCCACGCAGAAGGAGATCGCACAGGCGGAGAAGATCGTCCGCGCCGTGCGCGAGAACGCGGAAAAGGGCCTGGGCGTTTTTACCGTGGACGGAAAAATGATCGATATCGCCTTCCTGCCGGGCGCAGAGCGCACCTTGAAACTTGCGAAGGCGTGCGGACTTTATAAGGGGGATCTTGCAGGATGAAAAACGCAGTCGGACGGGACATTCCCGATGCGCTTCTGGTAAACGGCCGCGCGGTTTACCGGGGCAAATATTCCATGGACGGCAAATACGTGCAGAAGGCTGCGCCGCGCACGCGCCGGTATGAAAAGCCGCAGGAGAGCAAACTCGTCTCTTCCCTCGCGGAGGCGCTGCGGCAGTGCGGCGCAAAGGACGGCATGACGCTTTCGTTCCACCACCACCTGCGCGACGGCGATTTTGTGGCGAACATGGTCATGGTCGCGGCCATTGACGAGCTGGGGCTCAAGGATCTGACCATCGCCGCAACAAGTCTCGGAAACGCGCACGACCCCATCGCCGCCTATATTGAAGCCGGCAAGGTCACCGGCATCCAGACCTCCGGTATCCGCGGCCGTGTCGGCGAGGTCGTCTCCGCGGGCAAGCTGAAAACGCCCGCGATCATAAGAAGCCACGGCGGACGGCCGCGCGCCATTGAAGCGGGCGAGGTGCACATCGACATCGCCTTCCTCGCCGCGCCGACGAGCGACTGCATGGGCAACTGCCGCGGCGTCGGCGGCAAGAGCGACTGCGGCAGTCTCGGCTACGCAATGACGGATGCAAAATACGCCGACCACGTCGTTGTCGTGACCGACTGCCTTGTCGATTTCCCGAATATGCCGGCCTCCATCGAGGCCATCGACGTCGACGCAGTCGTGGTGGTCGATTCCATCGGCAACCCGAAGAAGATCGCCTCGGCCGCCGCGCGCATCACGCAGAATCCGCGCGAGCTCATGATGGCCGAGCAGGCTGCGAAGGTCATCGCCGTCACGCCGTATTTCAGGGACGGTTTTTCCTTCCAGACCGGCGCCGGCGGCCCGTCGCTGGCCGTCAATCTGTTCCTCGAACAGTATATGGACGAGCGGAACATCAAAATGGGCTGGGCCATCGGCGGCATCTGCGGCCCGATGGTGGAGCTTCTGAAAAAGGGCAAGGCCGGCAAGGTCATCGACGTGCAGGACTTTGATCTTGACGCGGTCAATTCCATCCACCGCACGCCGGGCCACGTGGAGATGAGCGCGTCGCAGTACGCAAATCCCGCGAACAAGGGTGCGTTCGTCAACAAACTGGACTTTGTCGTGCTGGCGGCGCTGGAGATCGACACGGATTTCAACGTCAACGTCCTCACCGGCTCCGACGGCGTGCTGCGAGGCGCGCCGGGCGGCCATCCGGACACCGCCGCAGGCAGCAAGTGCTGCGTGATCGTCACGCCGCTCACCCGCGGCCGCATGGCGACGGTCTGCGAGCACGTCGTGACCGTCACCACGCCGGGCGACTGCGTCGACGTGCTCGTCACGGACTACGGCGTCGCCGTCAATCCCCTGCGGCCCGATCTCATCGAATGTCTGGACAACGCGGGTATCCCGCACGTGAGCATCGAAAGCCTGAAGGAAAAGGCGTATTCGCTCGTCGGCCGTCCCGATGATCTGGAGTGGGAAGACAGGGTCGTCGCCATTCTGGAGGCAAGAGACGGCACGATCCTCGACGTCGTGCGGAAGATCCGGCCGGTCGAGCTGTAAAAACACGCAAAAGGAGGCGAAGCAGTTGGCATATGCGATCCGGGCGATCGCCCGCGGCGACGAGGCCGGTCTTGCGCAGGTGCGCGCGCTTCTGGCGAGCGAAAATTTAACGCTGGACGCGCATCTGGACTACACCTGCGGGCTCTTTGACGACGCGGACACGCTGCTTGCGACCGGCAGCTGCTTCGCCTCCACGCTGCGCTGCTTCGCCGTGGCAAAGGCGCATCAGGGAGAGGGACTTCTGAACGGGATCGTCACGCATCTGGAAGAGGTACAGGCCGCGCGCGGCAATTTCCACCTCTTTGTCTACACAAAGCCGCAGAGCGCGCGCTTTTTTGAAAGTCTCGGCTTTTTTGAGATCGCGCGTCCGGACGACACGCTCGTTTTCATGGAAAACCGGAAGCGCGGGTTTGAAAAATTCTGCGCGGCGCTCTGCAAAACGCGAAGGCCGGGCACGGCAGCGGCTGTCGTCATGAACGCGAATCCCTTCACGCTGGGGCACCGGTATCTCGTCGAACAGGCGGCGCAGCGGTATGAAGCCGTACACCTGTTCGTTCTGAGCGAAGACCGGAGCTTTTTCCCGGCGGACGTGCGGCTGCGGCTCGTGCAGGCAGGCGTGCGGGATCTGCCGAACGTGATCCTGCATGAAACGAAGGACTATCTCATCAGCGCCGTGACGTTCCCGGGCTATTTTCTCAAGGGCAGCGACGCGGCGGCAAGGGCGGGCGCGCGATTGGACGCGGCGCTTTTTGTGAAAATCGCGGCGGCGCTCGGCGTTTCGGCGCGGCTTTTGGGCGAAGAACCGGCCAGCGGGGTCACGCGGCTGTACAATGCGGTTTTGCAGCAGACGCTGACGCAGGCAGGGCTGGCCGTCGCCGTTCTGCCGCGGCTTTGCCTGAACGGGAAACCGGTCAGCGCCAGCGATGTGCGGCAGGCCATCCACGACGGCGCTTGGACGCAGGCGCGTGAGCTGGTGCCGCCGGCGACGTGGGCGTATCTGCGCTCCGAAGAAGCGCAGCCCGTTTTGGCGGCGATCCGAAACGCGGACGACGTGCGGCATTTTTAAACGAAAGGAGCGACGGCATATGGACCGCGAAGTCACGCTCATGGAAATACTGGACGCGCGCGAACTGCGCGCAAAGCGCCAGCAGCAGCTGCTCGCACGGTATACGCTGCCGCTCGTTTCGTTCACACTCAATATCGCAGGCCCCGTCAAGACCTCCGCGGCCATCCGCCGGGCCTTCCGCGAGGGCTGCGCGCGGCTGGACGATGCGCTGCGCGGCACATCGATCGAGATCCGTGCCAAGCAGCTCTTCGACGCGCCGACAGGTCCCGAGGGGCTTTACGCGCTGTGCGGCGAGGCGGCAGCCATCAAGGCGCTGTGCATCCGGCTTGAGGATGAGGACGCGCTGGGCAGACTCTTCGATCTCGACGTTCTGGACGCCGACGGCCGCAAGCTCGGCCGCGCGCAGCTGCGAAAGCCGCCGCGCGGGTGCCTGATCTGCGGAAAGCCCGGCAGCGGCTGCGCGTCGCGCCGCGTGCATAGCGCAGAGGCGCTTCAAGCAAAGACGCGAGCGGTCATCCGCGGTTATTTCGCGCAGAAGGACGCGCAGTGGGTCGCCGCGCAGGCGGTGCGGGCGCTGAACTTCGAGGTCTGTACGACGCCGAAGCCCGGCCTTGTCGACCGGGCCAACACGGGAAGCCACAGCGGCATGGATATCTTCACGTTTTTATCCAGCGCCGCGGCGATCAGCCCGTATTTTCTGCGCGCGGTGCAGATCGGGCAGGAAACGGCCGCGCGCGACCCGGACGAAACCTTCCGCCGCGTGCAGGCGCAGGGGCTTCGCGCCGAACGGGCCATGCTGGCGGCGACCGGCGGCGTCAACACGCACAAGGGCGCGATCTATTCCATGGGGCTTTTGTGCGCCGCGGCAGGACGGCTCTGGTCCGCAGACGGCATCTGCACGGATCCCGAGGCGCTTCTGTCCGAATGCGCCGCGCTTGCGCGGGAGGCTGCGCAAAAGGCGCTTGCGGACGTGCGCGCGGAGACCTGTCGGACCGCCGGCGAGCGTCTTTGGCTGCGCTGCGGCCAGCGCGGCGTGCGCGGCGAGGCGATGGAGGGCTTCCCCAGCGTGCGCCATCTGGCGCTCCCGGCGCTGGAAAAGGCGCTGCGGGAGGGCAGCAGTCTCGAACGCGCGGGCATCTGCGCGCTTTTGCACCTGATGGCCGGCGTGCAGGATACGAATCTTGCCGCGCGCGGCGGAAAGCGCGCGCAGGCCTTCACCGCGCAGTATGCCGCCCGGCTCCTTTCGCGCGGCGACGGGACGCACGCGGCGCTCGTGCAGTTCGACCGCGAGATGATCCGCAGAAACCTCTCGCCGGGCGGCTGCGCGGATCTGCTGGCGATGACGTATTTTCTGCACTTTTTGCAGCAGGACGCAGCAGCGATTTGATCTTGAAACGCACAAACGCGGCGATCCATCCGGGATCGCCGCGTTTTTTGCAGAAAAACAGGAACCGCAGGTTATCCAGCGCTTTTTCTCCGGTCAGAACATCTGTGCGACGCCGGCCAGAAACATCAGAAACTGTTTGCGCTGCTCCGGCGGCAGGAAATCCAGCGCCTGTGCAGCCTCCTGAAAGCCCTTCGGGATCTCATCCATAAAGTCCGCGAACCGCAGGATCTGCGCCTCGCTGAAGACGAACATCGTGCCGTTCTGCGCGTGGACGGCATCAAAGATCGCTTTGAAATGCGGCCAGTAGAACCGCGCAAACTGTTTTTCGTTCAGAATGCTGTGCGCCATCATGATAATATAATTGCCGGCAACGCTCGGCGTCGGCGCGCTGAAATCGCAGGCTTTGAGCTGCGGCGCGACGGTCGTGTCAAACAGGACCTGCAGGGCCTGCTCCACACGCTCCGGGCAGCGGCGCAGATCCTTCGAGATGCCGACCATGCCGCGATAGGTCTGGAACAGCGTTTCAAACGGCACGCCGGCCGGCATGGTCGAGCCCTTTCTCGCGTGGCTGGAGAAAGCGATCGCGGACTTTCCGCAGGAGGCGCAGGAACCCGCCGCGCGTTCGCGCGCATGATATTGTGTTTCCACAGGTCTGATGGTATAATCTATTTATGAAAAACGCCGTGCCGTTTATCAATCATGTAAGGAGAAATCAGAACGCTATGGACAATTACAGGTTTTCAACGCTGGAATACAAACGCCCCGATCTGGAATCGCACCGCGCAAAGCTCGCCGAATGGAAGGCTGCGGCCGAGCACGCGCAGAGCTATGCGGCGCTGCGCGCGCTGATGTTCGAGATCGACCGTGAGAACTGCGAACTGTTCACGCAGGTTTCCATCGCGCATATCCGCCACACGCTCGACACGCGCGACGAATTTTATGAGGCGGAGATCAATTATCTGGAGGACACGCTGCCCACGCTCAGCGGCGCGGAGGTCGCGCTCAGCGAGGCCATCGCGTCCGGCCCCTTCCGCCCGGACATCGAGCAGGAATTCGGCAGACAGTATTTCGTCTCCATGGATCTGCAAAAGAAGCTGTACTGCGAAGCCAACGTTCCGCTGCGCCAGCAGGAGAGCCGTCTGACCAACGAATATCAGAAGATCATGGCCACGGCCGAGATCCCCTTCGACGGCAAGACGCTGAACCTCTACGGCGTGCAGAAATACTTCGAGCACCCCGACCGCGCGATGCGCGCCGCCGCCGTCAGGGCATACTCCGAATTCTATGCGGCCAACGAGCCGCGGCTGGAGGAGATCTGGGACGAGCTGATCCGCATCCGCAACCAGATGGGCAAAAACCTCGGCTACGAAAACTACATTCCCGTCGGCTATCTCGAGCAGGGCCGCACGGACTACGGCGAGAAGGAGGTCGCGTCCTTCCGCGAGCAGGTGCGCACGTTCCTCGTTCCGCTGTGCCAGAAGCTCTATGACGCACAGGCCAGGCGCCTCGGCATCGACCATGTCATGTGGCACGACGAAAAGATGGTCTTCCCGGACGGCAACGCCGAGCCCGCGGGCGACGACGCCTTCATGGTCAAAACCGCGCAGAAGATGTATCACGAGATCAGCCCGGAAACGGGCGAATTCATCGACTTCATGATCGACCATGAGCTGATGGACCTGCAAAACAAGCCGGGCAAGGCCTCCACGGGCTATATGACGAGCCTGCCGAGCCTGAAAGCGCCGTTCGTGTTCTCGTGCTTCAACCACACGATCTTCGATATGCAGGTCATGACGCACGAGCTGGGCCACGCCTTCGCCGGCTATATGGCCATGCGCAGCCAGCCCATCTCGGGCTATTACAGCGAGTCGACCGACATCGCGGAGATCCACTCCATGTCCATGGAGCAGTTCGCCTATCCCTACGCCGAGTGGTTCTTCGGCGGTCAGGCGGACAAGTTCCGCTTCGCGCATTTGCAGGAGGCGCTCACCTTCGTGCCCTTCGGCGTGGCCGTGGACGAATTCCAGCACATCTGCTACGCGCATCCCGAGCTGACGCCGAAGGAACGGACGTATCAGTGGCACCTGCTGGAGGAAAAGTATATGCCGTGGCGGCGCTATGCGGACGACGAATTTATGGCGCGCGGCGGCTACTGGTATCACAAGCTGCACATCTATCTCTATCCGTTCTACTACATCAACTATACGCTCACGACGATGGGCGCGATGGAATTCAAGAAGAAATACGCCGAGGATCGGGAATCGGCCTGGCAGGATTATCTGAACCTCTGCAAGACCGGCGGCAGCCGCAGCTATCTCGAGACGCTGCGCTACGCGAATCTGGCGAACCCCTTCGAGCCCGGCTCCGTCGAACGCGCCTGCGGCTACGCCGAGGAGATCCTGCTCAGGCAGATCGCAGCGCAGGCGCAGCGCGCATAATCTCGGACGGGCGTTTCACTTCTTTCAAAAACGTATGATACAGCGGCAGGAGCTGTCCGGAAAATTCCGGACAGCTCCTGTTTCTTTCATGGGATGGAGATGGAGGATGGATGATACCTGAAGCGCTGCGCGCTGGCTGCCCGGTTTGCATCTCAGATCAACCGGAACTGCGTCCATTTCTGCGATCTCAGCCGCCAGATGAAGATCGCGCCGCGGAAGACGATGTCGATGCTCATGCCGATCGCCACGCCGATCACGCCCCAGCCCAGCCACAGGCCGAACACTGCCGCAAACAGGAGCCGCGCCGCGATCGACAGCGTGATCCTGTTGAGCTTCCTGAAATAGAAATTCGCCGCATCAATATCCCGCGCGCCCATGCACTGGCCGATAACGGTCGTATACACCGGCGCCAGCGCAAAGCCCATCACGGACGAAAGCGCCCAGATGCTCTGCGCCACGCCGTTGGCCGCGATCTGGTACGTACCGAACAGTGCGACCATGCCGGAAAGGGCCACCTTGACCAGCTGATGCACGCCGTTTTCCACGCCGTTCGGCAGCGCGATCCCCATGACCTTTTTGAGAAGAGCGCCGTCCCATGCGAGAATGTCCGCAAGCCGGTACCGCACAAAGTTCTGCTTTCGGAAGCAATAGGCTGTGACCGCGACGGCGGAAAATACGCGGGAAATCAGCGACGGCCATGCAACGCCGGCCGCACCCAGCTTCCAGACGAATACGCCCACGCAGTTGCCGATCACATTGATCACGTTGGCAGCGATGGAGACGTTCATCGTCACATTCGTTTTCCCGATGCTGCGGCACAACGCCGCACCCGCGTCGTAAATGGCCAGAAACGGCAGCGACAGCGTCGTGATATCGGGTGCTTTATTGAAAATTATCTTCAGAAGCTGAAAACACTTCCGCATTTCGAAGCGCATCTTGTAAAAGAGGATACGCCCGGTATGTTCGGCGGCGACTTCGGCATCTATATCATCAACAATAATTCCATGATCATAGAAAAGGCCCGCCGGGATACGGTTCCCAAGCGGCATCTGATCGAAGTGACGGAAAAGAGCATCGTCAACGCCTTCCTTGAGTATTTGCAGAACGGCATCGAGTTTGAGGAAATCATATGCAGCAATGCGCAAACGATCGCACTCCTTGAATCCCTGCTGAAGGTCGATCTGGACATCGATCGTCTTGCGCCCATTTTGTGATTGAGCAAAAAAAGAGCATCCCCGGATGGGGATGCTCTTTTTGCAGCAGATGCGTCAACCGCTGTGCAGCATTGCATTTCTATGCGGGAAGCCGCAAAGCAGGAGGCGTCTAAAACTTGACCCTCGTCCGTTTCACCTCATCCACGTTCGAACCATATCGGGTCATCTCGGACAAAGCGGCATTCTGCTGGACATGGTCAAGAACTTCCTGGCCGCTGTGCGCAAAGCAGCCGGCCTGGAGAATCTGGATCGTTATCAGCTGGCACGACGTCACCGTCAGCATATCCAGCGTGCTTGGATTTCCGTAGGTATTCGTACACAGAACATGGTCTGCATATTTTCTGGCCAGTGAGGTTTCTTCCCCGGTGATCAGGATCGTCGCAGCGCCCGCCTGCTGGGCAAGCATCAGCACGTCTACAATGGGCTTCACGGAACCGCAGTTCGTAATCGCAAGCACAACGTCATCGCTTCCCAGCATGGAGGCCGTGCGCAGCATCAGCAGCTCCTCCGACAACGGAATGCAGGGAATGCTGAGACTCATAAACGTATTTGCCGCGGAGACCGCAATGCCAGCAGAGGTTCCGATTCCGCAGATCAGCATACTTTTTGCCGCACAGATCTTTGCGATCGCTGCCTCGATCTGCGCATCATCCAGCATTTGCGCGCACTTCTGGATCCCGTGGCTTGTAAATTCGCTGATGTTCTTTTTCAGCTGCGCAGCCGAGGTTTCCTCGCTCAGCACAAAATTTCCGACACTCGGAAGAAAGCCGACCTGCTGCGTCATCAATTTGAATTCTGCATATCCGGAGTAACCAAGTTCCTGACAGAAGCGAACGACAGAGGCAACGCTCACATCCGCTTTCTGTGCCAGCCGCTTTACACTGTCTTCCACCGGCAGCGACCGATCTCTGGTCAAAAAGAAATCTGCAAGTTTTTGCTCTGCGCCGCACATGGACGGGTAACGGAGCCGGATCCGCGCAATATAATCCGGTGTCTGCGCTGTCATCTGCTTCATTGCGATCCTCCTCTCTTTTACAGATTTACTATAACATACTTTGATTCTCAATGAAACAATTTTCAGCCCACTCGTTTACTAATTTCTTTCAATCGCCCTACGCTTCCAGATCACACAGGACCCTGTATCCGGTCAGACGATCGAGCACGTCTTTATTGATGAGGTATTTCGTATAGACTTCTTTCGAGAAAATGATCCTGGACGGCAGCAGCGTCGACAGCTTGATCTGCTTCTGCCGCGCCTCCACGCCCTGGAAGGAGCTGTGCGGAGACAGGATCGTCTGCTCCAGCTGCAAAAGACGGCTGGAGGCAGGAAGCGGCTCATGCTCAAACACATCCAGTCCGGCGGAGTCGATCTTCCCCGTCTCCAATGCCTCCACAAGCGCATCCTCGTCAATGATCCCACCGCGTGAAATATTGATCAGAATCGCATTCGGACGCATTTTTGAAAAAGCCGCGCGGTCAAACGCATGGTATGTGCTCTTCAGCAGCGGCGCGTGGATCGAAACGATATCCGAACCGGCCAGCATTTCATCAAAGCTGACAAGCTCCACGCCGAGTTCCTCCGCCTGTTTCCGGTTTGGATACGGGTCATATGCCAGAACACGGCACCCAAACCCGTTTCTGACCATTTTCGCCAACGCTGCGCCGCTGCCGCCGAAGCCGAACAGGCCAAACGTCAGCGTACTGAGTCTGCGCGGCGCGCGCTCGGCGCCCTTGGGCCATTCTCCGCGGCGCATCCGCCGGTCATAGCGCGCAGTATTGCGCAGATTCGCCAGCGCCATCGCAAGCGCGTTGACGGCAAGCTCTTCGATGCAATATCCCACGACATTGCACACAAGGATCCCGCAGTCCGTCGCCGCAGCTGCGTCGATGCTGTCGACGCCGATCCCGTCCCGCTGGATCAGCCGCAGATCCGGGCAGTTTTCCAGCACATGGCGGTTCAGCGGCGGATTTCCACAGCAGAAAACCGTCTCCGCGCCTTGCAGCTGTTCAATAAAATGCGCTTCATTTTCCTTGTCCACCCAGCAGATATCCACCGTAAAGCCGGCCTGCTCCAGCCGGGAGATCGTATCCGCCAGCTGAAGACGCTCCTCCGCAAGCGTTTCAAAGCGTTTCGTCATCAATGTGATCAAGCACTTGTGCATGGTTTCTTTTCTCCTCTTTGCATTATGCTGCTTTTGCCTTTTTCCCACTTCTGTACCGCTGCCAGGCGATCAGCAGGATCGAGACGAGAGCCGCAACCAGAAAGCCACAGGCAATGGGCCGGGAAACAAGTACCGACAGATCGCCGTGCCCGGCAATAATCGACTGCCGCAGTTCTGTTTCAAAATCACTGCCGAGAATAAATCCGATGAGGCACGGCGAAAGCGGGATCTTTGCCTTGTTCATCAGCCACGCGATCACACCGATCACGAAGACAAGGAACACCTCAAACGTGTTGTTCGCGTTGGAAAATGCACCGACGGTGCACAGGCACAGAACGACAGGCAGCAGAATATTCCGCGGAATGTCCAGGACCTTGACAAACAGATTGATGCCCAGACGCTCAAATACAAGCATCATCAGATTCGTCACCAGCAGCGCCGCATAGATCGCATAGACCAGTTCGCCGTTCTTTTGCAGGATCAGCGGGCCCGGCGTCACGCCCTTGATGATCAGACCGCTCATCAGCAGCGCCGCCGTCGTGCTGCCCGGGATGCCCATCGTCAGCATGGGGATAATGGACGAGCCGATCGTGGCGTTGTTTGCCGTTTCGCTGGCAATGACGCCCTCTGCAACGCCGGTGCCAAATTTGTCGCCGTCCTTGGAAACGCTTTTATTGACCGAGTACGATACCAGACCGGCGACGCTGCCGCCAATGCCCGGCAGGATTCCGATCACGATGCCGATGACCGAAGAGACGATCATGCAGCGCAGATTGTGGAAAAACTCTTTGATCTTAATGCCGAAGCCTTGGATCTTCACCGTTTTTGCGCGCACGCGAAGCTGCTCATTCCGGAAATTGAAGGCGTAAGCAAAAACTTCCGCGACCGCATAGAAACCGATGATCAGTGCGATCTCTGAAATACCGGAGTTCAGCTTCCGGACGCCGAAGGTCAGCCGGTTGAGCGAATCGAGCGGCGCAACGCCCACGCAGCCCAGCAGCAGGCCGAAGCACCCGCTGACAAGGCCGTTCAGGATGGATTTCCCGGAAAGTCCGCCGATGATCGTCATGGAAAATACATAAACTGCCACATAATCGACCGACGTGAATTTCAGCGCCAGCGCAGACAGCTGCGGCGCAAGCAGCACAAGGGAAAGAATACTGAACGTACCGCCGATAAACGAGTACAAAATGCCGATTCCGATCGCGCGGCCGCCTTCTCCGCGTTCGGCCATCGGGCCTCCGTCAAAGACGGTCGCAACCGCCGCGGGCGTACCGGGCATTTTCAGCAGGATCGCCGAGATCAGGCCGCCGGACATACCGCCCGTAAAGAGGCCGATAAGCAGCGCCACGCCATGCGTGGTATCAAGTGCGAAGGAAAGCGGCAGGAACAGCACCATTGCCATGGACGTAGACAGGCCCGGGATGGAGCCGAAAATGATGCCGATGATCGTACCGGCCGCACAGTAAAACAGGCAGCTGCCCGAAAGAAATACCGACGCAAAGCCGGCAAGCAGTTCTTGACTGAACATAGCACTCTCCTTTTAGCGTAGGATTCCCTGCAGGATGCCCTTCGGCAGCATGACATGCAGGCCATAAACAAACATGAAATACACAGCCACCGGCAGAATCACCGCCACGGCTGTGATCGTAATCAGATATTTTTTGCGGTCCCGCTCGGGAGGCGCAAACAGCAGCTGCTGCAAGAACAGGTAGATCACGCTGGACACGATAAAACCGGCGGCCTTGAATGAAACAACATAGCAGCCGAGCAGCGCGATCGTCCCGCAGCCGCACAGCACGCTCTTCTTATCCAAATGCCGCTCTTCCTGTTCCTCGCCAGCAGCGGTCTTTTTCACCCGCAGTATCCGTACAACGGAACACGCAATGCGCACAAGCAGCAGCACGGCGATGATCAGCGTCAGCAGCTTCGGAAACGCGCCGCTGCCAATATCATATTTGATCTTCGGGTGAATGGCGGACGCAACTGCATACAGTGCCATGTCCAGAATCAGCATGATGACAGACGGAACGATCTCTTCCCGCAATTCTTTTTTCACGCGCTCAAACACTCCTTTTCTTATAGTTTCCCACCAAAGCCGTGCGGGCTTTGGTGGGGATAAATCAGTTACTCGAAATCCTTCAGCGCCTCGTACTGTTCGTCTCCGAAGGTCTTATCGAAGGTTTCCTGCTCCTCCGGGCTGAGGCAGACGGCAGATGCACGGTAGACCTCCAGTTCCGCCTGATAATCCGGGTTTGCGCAGACGGCCTGCAATGCTTCATTGAACTTCTTCACGATCCGCTCGTCCGTTCCCTTTTTGAAGCGGAACTCATAATACTTCGGGCAGGACGCTTCGATCCCGTATTCGGACAGCGCAGGATAATCCGGATAATACTCGTTGCGCTCCTTGCTGAAAAGCCCCAGGCAGACCATGCTGCCATCTTCCAGATAATCCTCAAACGTAGACAGGTTGCCGGTGATCAGATCGACCTCGCCGCTGAGCAGGGAGACGATCTTTATGGAGTTGTCGGTACCGATATCGATCTCGTCCAGATCAATACCCAGCGCTTCTTCCATACCGAGCAGCAGGTAATGGGAGTTCGTGGCGTAAGAATAGGAAAAGGTGATCGTGCCGGGCGCAGCCTTGGCCGCCGCCACCATGTCGTCCAGCGTCTTCCAGCCGGCAGAGGCCGGGCAGATCAGCGCGTAGCTGGCGTCATAGGCACAGGTGCCCGCCGCGACGAAATCGTCGAACATATCGAAGCCTGCGTCCTTGAAAATTCCGGTCGCCTGGTTCGCCGCCTGCGCGCTGTTATAATAATACAGGGTATTGCCGTCCGCTTCTGCGTCAAGGACCGCGATGGGGCCTAACGTGCTGTTTGCACCGGGCATATTGACGCAGACAACCGTCGTGCCAAGCTCTTTTTCCAGATACTTTGCGGCAATGCGTGCGTTCGTATCGGAATCGCCGCCCGCGGCATAGGGAATGTCGATCTGGATCGTGCCGTTCGGCCAATTCAGAGCCTGATCCGTCGTATCCGAGGCCGGTTCGCTGCTGGCGCAGGCCGTCATGCCCACCAGAACGAGGGCGATCAGGAGCAGAGAAAGAATGCGCTTTTTCATTTGTTTTTCCTCCGTTTTCATTTGTTTTTATTCCGTGTCCGCGTCAGTGCGGACAATCTTACTGGAGCATCTCACTTTTTCGCCGGATCCGTTATACGTTGTCCGGTTCTTCTTTCAAGCCGAGCGCCGCATATGCCTTCTGGAACGCCTCGCCGAACGTTGTAACGCCGATCCCGCGCGCCATATTTTCAAGGCGGGCAGATTCCTCCGCTTCTCTGGCCATCGTTTTTTCATAAACTTCGGCCGCCTTGGCTCGGGGAATGCACACAACCGCGTCATTGTCCGCAAAGATCAGATCCCCCGGGTTGACCACAACGCCGCCGATGACAATGGGAACATTGATCTGTCCGCCGGTCAGCTTTGTGCTCTTTTTGATGTTGATCCCGCGCGACCAGACCGGAAACTGGATCTCCTTCATCAGCATCGTATCGCGCACGCAGCCGTCGATCACCAGGCCGCTTGCACCGCGCTTCTGCGCGACTGTGCTCATAATCCCGCCGAACATTCCGCCGGATTCCTGAAACCCGTCGCAGGTTATTACCAGAATATCGCCCGGCTGCAGCATCGTAATCGCTTTGTGGATGATCAGATTATCCCCCGCTCTGGCACGCACCGTCAGCGCCGCGCCGACAGCCCGCGTCCCCGGCCACACCGGACGAAAATCGTGCGTCAACGCGCCATTTTCCTCCATGCATTCATTGATCGATGCGCTTTCATCAATTTTAGAAAACGCTTCGATCCACTTTTTGTCGATCCGTTCGTAATGTTTCACTACGTCGTACATCTTCTGCCTCCATTTTCGAAACGCCGTTGTGTAATCAATTTCTAAATTTATATTATTGTCCGGAACTAGTTTCATGTTACCACAGCATTTTAAAATGTCAATCTGATATTTTACACAAGTATCATGGCACATTTTTGTACGTTTGCTCTATATTTCTTCCTTGTTTTTCTATTATTTACTTTGATGCCCTTTTTCATATTTGTAACTTGTTTGCATTGCACAAAAATCTATATGAAACTTGTTTATTATGCAGATTGGAAATAAAACGAGCTGCCGCCCTAAAGGCGGCAGCTCGTTTTTATGCATATTGAATCTTCGGATTGGTTCAGACGACCCGTTTCGCCGCTTTCCGTTCATATTGAAGCACACAGCGGTGCGGAAAATATATCTGCCGGGTGCATAAATACCGCCGCGGGCGCCGACGCTAACGGATGCAAGCAATCATCTGGAGGTGCAATGCGATCATGAACCTTGCTTTTTTCGACGCGAAGCCCTATGACCGCCCCGGCTTCGACGCGCATACCGCCGGGACGGACATTGCGGTCAAGTATTTTGAGACGAAGCTGAATCCGGACACCGTGCAGCTGGCAAAGGGCTTCGACGGCGTGTGCGCATTCGTCAACGACACCATAAACGCCGCGGTCGTGGACGCGCTTTTTCAAATGGGCGTCCGGGTGCTCGCGCTGCGGTGCGCAGGATTCAACAACGTGGATATCCGGGCCTGTTCCGGAAAGCTCCGCGTCTTCCGCGTCCCGGCGTACTCGCCCTACGCGGTGGCGGAGCACGCGATGGCGCTGCTGCTGACCATCAACCGGCACACAAACCGGGCGTATATCCGCACGCGCGACTTCAATTTCAGCCTGTCCGGGCTCACGGGCTTCGATCTGCACGGCAAGACCGCCGGCGTGATCGGCACGGGCAGGATCGGCCGCGTTTTTGCCGGGATCTGCCGGGGCTTCGGGATGCGCGTGCTGGCGTATGACAAATTTCCGAACCCGGACAGCGGGCTCGTCTACGCGGCGCTTCCGGAGCTGCTGCGGCAGGCGGATGTGATCTCGCTGCACTGCCCGCTCACCGACCAGACGCGGCACTTGATCGGCGCGGACGCCATCGCGCAGATGAAGCCCGGCGTTGTGCTCATCAACACGTCCCGCGGCGGTCTGGTGGATACCGGGGCGCTCATTGAGGGGCTCCGGAGCCGGCGCGTCGGCGCGGCGTGTCTGGATGTGTATGAGGAGGAGGGCGATCTGTTTTACGAGGACCGCTCGGAGCAGATCGTCGAGGACGACACGCTGGTGCGGCTGATCGCCATGCCGAACGTCATCGTCACCTCGCATCAGGCGTTTCTCACGCAGGAAGCGCTGGACAACATCGCCGCGACAACGGTGGAGAACCTCCTGAACTTCGAGCGCGGCGAAGCGAACGCGGACACGGAGGTCTGTTACCGGGCTCCGTAATCGCGTCAGAAGCGACCTCGGCGAAACGAGTCTTCGCGCGTCAGAAACGACCTTGCCGAAACGAATCATCGCAAGCGATGCTTCTTATTCTCTAAGTTCGTTTCTTCCTTTCCAGAACGCAAACGCTTCGCTGGTTTGCGTTCTGGGTTTTGGAAAACCTTCCGGGAAGGTGTAGGGGCCGATGCCGAGCGCAGCCGTTGGCAGCTATGCTGCCTTACGGATGTGGGCATCGGCCCCTACAGCAGCTGTTCCGTCAAGGCAGGTTCTGACGCGGCGTTCCGGAGGTGTTTTTCTTAGACGCCTTGTTGCGCTTTGCGATCTCCTTGAACTTTTCGCGTTTGGCATCCAGATACCGGCTGTGCGCCGCCGCGCGCCCGTTCTCCAGCTTCAGCTTCCGGAACGAGTTCCACCGGGCAGCGTCCAGCGTGCCGTCAGCCAGCGCGCTCCGAATGGCGCAGCCGGGCTCCGTGGTATGCGTGCAGTTTGAAAATTTGCAGGCGCGCGCCAGCGCTTCCACGTCCCGGAACGCTGTGTCGATGCCCTCGCCGCTGTCCCACATACCAAGCTCCCGCATACCGGGCGTATCGATCAGAAACGCGCCGTTCGGCAGCGCGATCAGTTCCCGGTGCGTGGTGGTGTGCCGGCCTTTATCGCCGCTGCCGGTCGCTCCGGTGGCAAGACTGCCGGTTCCGGTCAGCTTGTTGATGAGCGTGGACTTGCCGACACCGGAAGAGCCGATGAACGCCACGGTTTGCCCCGGCAGGATATACTGCATGACCGCCGCATACGCCTCGCTGAGCGACGAGATCGCCAGCACGTCCACGCCGGGCGCGGTGCGCCGCACGTCGTCTATCCTGCTTGCCGTATCGGCGCACAGATCGGACTTCGTCAGAACCACCACCGGCGCGGCACCGCTGTCATAGGCGATGGAAAGATAGCGCTCCAGCCGGCGGAGGTTGAAATTCTGATTGAGCGACATACAGATCAGCACCGTGTCGATATTCGCGGCGACGACCTGCTCCTTCTTTTCCCTGCCGGCGGCTTTGCGGATAAAGCAGCTCTTCCGCGGAAACAGGCTGCGGATGACCGCCGGGCCGTCGTTCTCCGGCCAGTCGGCCAGAACGTAATCGCCCACGGCCGGGTAATCGGAAACGGTAAGCGCGTCATAGCGGTATTTCCCGGAGACGGACGCCGCTTTTACCTCCGCTCCGCTGCTGAGGCGATACAGTCCCTTTTCCTGCGAGATGACTCTCGCGCGCACTTCTGTCATGTCCGGTTCTCCGTTTCTCATAGATCTTCGAGGGCATACGGCTCTGCCGGGAACTGATGGCGGCTGTTTTCCTGAACGATAAGCTCCACATCGATCCCGACCCGGTCTGCCGCGGCGTATAGCTGCTGCGCCAGCGGAAGACAGTCTTCGTCTTCTGCGCCGCAGAGGATCCGAAGTGCGATCCCCTTCTGCCGCAGCGCCGCCGTCAGCGTCTGCACATGATCCTGCAAAACGGGGATCCACGGGCTTTGCAGGATCAGCATATCGCAGCGCGCGGGCGTAAACGCGGCGGCGCGCAGGAGCATATCGCAGCCAGCGGAAAATCCGCCGCACACGAGCCTCCGGTAGCCCTTTTTCTGCATATCCCCGATCGCGTCCGCGACCGGCAGATACGCGCGCATATCGTAGCTCCACCGGTACGTTCCATATCCGTCCGGTTCGCCGCTCTGGATCGTCTCAAGCTGCCAGCGGCCGTCCGTCCCGACGGCCGGCGTCCAGTCCGCACGCGCCGTCTGCGCGTTCTGCGTGTTTCCGTGGACGGCCAGAAGCAGCCCTTCCGCCGTTTTCCGTTCCCAGGAAAGGCGCGGGCGTGCCTGCGCGGCGGCCGCCGCATAGCGCGCATCGGAAACGGACCGCAGGGCGCAAAAGTCGGGGTCGTCCTTCAGCGGCGCGAGATCGTCGTCCTCCAGCACCTCCGGACGGTACCACCAGCCGTGCCCGGCAATGGATTTTCGCAGCCAGTCCAGCGCCTCGGCCGGCCGGTCCGAGCCGCCCGCCAGACAGGAAAGAAAATACAGCGTCTGCGGCCCATAGCTTTCCGGCTCCCGTTCATAGGCGTCCAGCAAAAAGCGGTATGCCGCCGCATAGCCGCTCTCGGCGACGGCCAGCGTCTGCTCCAACAGGTCGTTTTCTTTTTTCAGCTCCAATTCCGTTCTCCTTCTCCCATTTCATGCATAACTGTTATTATACATCATCCGTAGTGTAAAAGTCAATTTCCGTCCATAGGCAAAAGCACCGGAAGGCTCCCCGAAAACGGGGTCTTCCGGTGCTTTTTGTTGTTATCCCTGCCCGTAATAGGCGTTTTTGCCGTGCTTGCGGAGGTAATGCTTATCGAGCAGCTCCTGCTGCATCCGCGTCTGATTCGGGTTGAGCTGGAGTGAATGGAAGTTCATGAACGCGACTTCTTCGAGGACGACGGCGTTGTGAACGGCTTCGTGCGCGTCCTTGCCCCATGTGAACGGGCCGTGGCTGTGAACCAGAACGGCAGGGATCGCGGCGGGGTCTTTGCCCGCGAACGTCTCGACGATCACATTGCCGGTTTCTTTTTCATATTCGCCCGCGATTTCCGCCGGGGTCATCTCGCGCGTGCAGGGAATTTCACCGTAGAAATAATCGCCCTGCGTCGTGCCGAGCGGCTGGATGCCGACGCCTGCCTGCGCAAAGCTCGTCGCCCAGCGCGAATGCGTGTGGACGATACCGCCGCATTCCGGGAATGCCTTATAAAGCACCAGATGCGTCGGCGTGTCGCTTGACGGCTTCCATTTGCCCTCGACGACATTGCCTTCCAAGTCGACGACGACCATATCCTCCGCCGTCATGCCGTCATACGGCACACCGGAGGGCTTGATGACGACCAAGCCGCTTTCGCGGTCGATCCCGGAGACGTTGCCCCATGTAAACGTGATAAGACCGTACTTTGGAAGCAGCAGATTCGCTTCCAGCACGTCCTGTTTCAGCTTTTCCAGCATTGCGCGCCTCACTTCAGCTTCCACGCGAGGTCGTTCAGGAACAGCTCGTGCTCCAGACCTTCGACCGTGGTGTCCTTGGTGATGTGGACGAACTCGATCTCCATCATGCGCGCCCAGTCGCGCAGCTGCTCGGCGGTCACGTCGTAGCTGAGGACGGTATGATGCGCGCCGCCGGCGGTGATCCAGCACTCGACGCCGGTGGTGAGGTCGGGCATCGCGCGCCACATGACGCGCGCAACCGGCAGGTTCGGCATGGGCATGATGGGCTTGACGGCCTCGATATCCTGCACGATGAGGCGGAGTCTGCCGCCCATGTCGATGAGGCTGACAACGACGCCCTTGCCCGCTTTGCCCTCGAAGACGAGGCGGGCCGGGTCTTTTTCGTTCATGCCGATGCCGAGGAAATGCGTCTCGATGCGCGGACGGCCGGCAGCCACAGACGGGCAGACCTCCAGCATATGCGCGCCGAGGCTGTATTCCTGCCCCTTGACGAGGTGGTAGGTGTAATCTTCCATGAACGCGGATGCGCCGTTGCCGTTCTCGCCCATGGCTTTCAGAATGGCGGTCATCGCCGCGACCTTCCAGTCGCCTTCGCCGCCGTAGCCATAGCCCTGCGCCATCAGGTGCTGGGAGGCAAGACCCGGCAGCTGCTCCATGCCGTAAAGATCCTGGAATGTGTTGGAGAACGCTTTGCAGCCCTCGGCGTCCATCATCTTCTTCATCGCAATTTCTTCGCGCGCCTGATAACGAATTGCATTGATATCATCAGTCGCAATGTCGTACTTTTCGCGGTAAACGCCCATCAGAGCGTCAATTTCCGCTTCGGTGACGGCGTTCATTTCCTTCACGAGATCGCCGACGGCCCACGTGTTGACCTCCCAGCCGAGCTTCTTCTGGACTTCGACCTTATCGCCCTCGGTGACGGCGACGTTGCGCATATTGTCGCCGAAACGCATGACCTTCATGTCCTTCGAGACGGCAACGCCGATGGCGGCCTTCATCCAGCTGCCGATGCGCGCCTGCACGTCCGAATCCTGCCAGTAACCGGCGATGATCTTGCGCGGCTTGCGAAGTCTCGCGCCGATGAAGCCGTGCTCGCGGTCGCCGTGGGCGGCCTGATTGAGGTTCATGAAGTCCATGTCGATCTCCTCGTTGGGGATCTCACGGTTATACTGGGTGGCAAAGTGCAGCCACGGCTTCTGGAGCAGGTCGAGACCGTTGATCCACATCTTCGACGGGCTGAACGTGTGGCACCACGTCACGATACCGGCGCAGTTGTCGTCATAATTTGCTTCTTTTACGACCTGCGTAATTTCAGCGCTGGATTTGGCCGTCACTTTATACTTGAGCGGATACGGCAGCACGGCAGAGAGCTTCTGCGCCATTTCCTCTGCGCGGTTGGCAACGGTAGTCAGCACATCCTCGCCGTAGAGCGTCTGCGAACCGACGATAAACCAGAATTCATAGTGTTTCATGATAGAACCTCCTTAAAATGCAGCGACAGCCGCTTTTTCGGCTTCAAGCGCCGCGCGATACTGCGCCAGATACCGGTCGAAGCCCGCCTCGTCCGCGGGATCGGGCGCAAGCGTCGTGCGCCTGACGTCTGCGAAGACATTCCGGTCAAGATAGTCCTCCAGCGTCTGGCCGTCTTCCTTCTGCACCAGATACGCCGCCAGCAGCGCCATCCCATACGGGCCGCCCTCGCCCGCCGATTCCATGCACGTGACCGGCGCGCGGCAGGCCGCAGCCATATATTTCTGCCCGACGACGGGCGTTTTGAACAGTCCTCCGTGGCCGGTCAGCGAGTCGATGGCCACGTGTTCGCCCGCGAGAATGTCCATGCCGATCTTCAAGGTCGCCATCGTGGCGTAGAGTTGCGAACGCAGGAAATTGGCCAGGGTGAACTTGCTTTCGGGCCTCCGCACGACCATCGGGCGGCCTTCGTCCAGATGCGTGACGCCCTCGCCCGCCATGTAGTTATACGTCAGGATGCCGCCGCAGTCCGCGTCGCCCTCGAGGCTCTTTTCATAGAGCTTCGTGAAAAGCGCCCCGGCCGGGACTTCCGCGCCGAACAGCTGCGCCGTCTCGCTGAGCAGGCCGGCCCAGGCGTTCATGTCGTTCGTGCAGTTGTTGCAGTGGACCATCGCCACGGGTTTGCCGGTCGGCGTCGTGACCATGTCGATCTCGGGATAGACCTTTGAGAGCGGCTTTTCCAGCACGACCATCGAAAAGATGGACGTACCGGCTGAGACGTTGCCGGTCCGGGGTGCGACGGCGTTCGTCGCCGTCATGCCGGTGCCCGCGTCGCCCTCGGGCGGGCACAGCGGGATCCCCGCGGGCAGAAGGCCGCCGAGATACGCGCTGCCTTCCTCTGTGAGCGTTCCCGCCGCCTTGCCTGCGGGCAGGACGCGCGGCAGCACCGCGCGGATGCTCTGGCCGAAGCCATGCGGCTTTGCCAGCGCGTCGAATTTTTCAAGCATTTTCGCGTCGTAATCGAGCGTTTCGCTGTCGATGGGGAAAATCCCGGACGCCTCGCCGACGCCGACGGCATTTTCGCCCGTCAGCAGGAAATGTACATAGCCCGCCAGCGTCGTGATGTGCGCAACGTCCTTCATGTGCGCCTCACCGTTCAAAATCGCCTGATACAGGTGCGCGATCGACCAGCGCTGGGGAATATTGAAGCCGAATGCCTCCGTCAGCGCTTCGGCAGCCGCGCCGGTCATGGTGTTCTGCCACGTGCGGAAGGGCGCGAGCTGCTTCCATTCGCGGTCGAACGGCAGATAGCCATGCATCATCGCAGACACGCCCATCGCGGAAATTTCGCCCGGCAGCGCGCCGAGATTTTTGATCGCGGCGCAGAGCCCTGCCTGCACGTCGTCCATGTGGTATGTCCACACGCCGTTTTCCAGACTGCTTTTCCACGTATGATCGCCGCTTTTTACGATCTTGTGCGCGTCGTCGATCAGAACGGCCTTGATGCGCGTCGAGCCCAGCTCGATGCCGAGATAATACTGTTTCATGCGCTTCACCTCACGAATCTCTGTTCTTGCGGGACAGGACCAGACTCTGGATCACAAGGAACAGGCATATCATAGCAGCAACCGTGATGTTTGTCCACCATGCTTCGTCAAGCCCCAGCGAGGAGACGATATTTTTGATCGTGCTCAGCGACAGAACGCCAAAGAGCGTGCCGATGATATTGCCGACGCCGCCGGTGAGCATCGTGCCGCCGATGATGGAGGCCGCGATGGCGTTCATTTCCGCGCCGGCCGCGTGCGACGGCGAACCGGAACCGACGTGCAGGAAGTACACGAAGCCGCCGACGCCCGCGAGGATGCCGCACAGCAGGTGCGCAAAGAATTTCGTGCGTTTGACGTTGATGGCCAGCATATTGGCGCTGTAGCTGTTGCCGCCGACGGCGTAGACGCTTCTGCCGAACTTCGTGCAGCGGAGCACCACGAACAAGACCGCCACGACGACAAGCGCCACCACGACGCCGATCTCCACATAAGCGGGAACATACGCGCCGAGCTTGTTGACGGAGCCCATGCCGGGGACATAGATGCGCGTTTCCTTGAGCGCCTTGAACGCCTCGTTTTCGACGTTAAACTGCGTGGCGTTGACGATGGTCGTCATGCCCTTGGCGAAGAACATCCCTGCAAGCGTGACGATAAAGGGCTGGATCTCCAGATATGCGATCAAAAAGCCCTGCACGAGGCCAAACGCCGTGCCGATCGCAAGCGCAAGAAGAATTGCCGAGAGGACCGTGCCGCCCTGATAGTCGAGGTTGACCGCGCAGCTCATGCACACGAGCGCCGTGAGCGTGCCGACGGAGATGTCGATGCCGCCGGTGATCATGACGAGGCTCATGCCGCACGAGAGGATGAGCAGCGCCGCGTTTTCGTTGAGGATATTGAAGAAGGTCTGCGGCTTTTTAAAGCCCGAGCCGAGGAACAGCACCGCACACACATACATGACGGCAAAGACGCAGATCGTGATGATCAGCAGCAGCTTTGCGTCCGTCAGACGGCCTCTGCGCGTGAGGGTCGCTGCATTCGTATTATTCCGCATGAGTACCCGCCTCCTTCTTTACAGATGCGCCGTGCTTCTTTTTGAGCGCGTCCAGCTTTTCGCGGACCGTCGGCGCGCTCAGCACGACGAGCAGGATGACCACGACCGCCTTATAGGCCGGCAGCGCGCTGGAAACGACGTTGAACTTGAAAAGCGTCGTCGTAAGGAACTGGATCACGTACGCGCCGAGGACGGAGGCCCAGATGTTGAACTTGCCGCCCGAGAGCGCGTTGCCGCCGAGCGCGACAGCCAGGATCGCGTCCATCTCAATATCCTTGGCGACGACGGAATAGTTGATCGTGGAGAAGCGGCTGACCTTGATAAAGCCCGCGACGGCCACGCACAGGCCGAGAATGACGTAGGTCAGGAACTTCACGAACTGCGGGTGGATGCCGTTGAGCCGCGCAGCGCTGGCGTTGATGCCGACCGCCTGCGAATACAGCCCGATGTTCGTGAACCGCAGCAGCGCCCACGCGAGGATCATGCAGATGACCGCGATGAAGATCGGCGTCGGGACCGCCACGCCCGGCAGGAAATTGCCGTAATAGGCAAAGGACGGATCGGAGATCATGGGAAGCTCGTTATTGTTGATCCATGCGGCGATCGAGCGGCCGGCCGTGTACAGGATCAGCGTTGCGACCATCGGCTGGATCTTGAAGACCGCGACGAGCGTGCCGTTGAACGCGCCGAAGGCCATCGCCGCGACGCAGCAGACGAGAAACGCCACGATGATGGGCGCCTGAAGCGTATCGGGGCGGGAATTCGTCCCGCACAGCACGCGCAGCACGACGCTGCCCGCAATGGCGATGGCCGAGCCGACGGAAATATCCTGTCCGCCCGAGGCCGCCGTGACGAGCGTCATGCCGATGGCGAGGATGACAAGCTCGGAAGCGTTATCGAGAATGGTAATGAGGTTTCCCGTCAGGACCAGATCGCCGAGGCTGTTTTCCTTCAGCGTAATGGCGAAGAACGACGGGTCCGCAATCAGGTTGAACACGACCAGCAGCAAAAGCGCCGCCAGCGGGATGAAGATCTGCCTGCGCACGAGCCGGGTCAGGAAGGGCTCCTGCGTTTTTTCTTTTGTCCGGGTCATGATTGTTCACCTCCGGCAATGGTTTTCATGATGCTGCTCTGGTTGAGCTCGCTGCCGCGCAGCTCGCCGACGACCTGCCGGTCGCGCATGACGACGAGGCGCGAGCACACGCGGAGCATTTCGTCAATTTCGGACGAGATGAACGTCACGCTCTTGCCCTCGGCCGCGAGCTTGAGAACGAGCTTCTGAATTTCGACCTTCGTGCCGACGTCGATGCCGCGCGTCGGCTCGTCGAGGATCATGTACACGGGATTCGCCAGCAGCCAGCGCGCCAGAATGACCTTCTGCTGGTTGCCGCCCGAGAGGGCCTTGATGGGCGTTTCGGTCGAAGCGGTCTTAATGTTGAGGAGCTTGATATATTCCTCGGCGTACTGCTCGGCCTTTGCCCGGGAAATGGGATGGAAGAAGCCGTCGAGCACCTGCCGCGCGAGGATGATGTTGTCGCGCACGGAGAGGTCGCCGATGATGCCGTCACGCTTGCGGTCCTCAGGCAGATAGCTGATGCCGTTTTTCATCGCGTCCAGCGGCGAGGCGATCTTCACCTTTTTGCCGCCCATCTTCACCGTGCCGCCCGAGACATGGTCCGCGCCGAAGATCGCGCGCACGGATTCGCTGCGGCCCGAGCCGAGCAGGCCCGTAAAGCCGTTGACCTCGCCCTTTCGGATGGAGAAATCGAACGGACGCACGCCCGCCGCGCTCGAAAGCCCGGCCGCCTCATACACGACCTCCGCGCGTTCGAGCGCGTCGGCAGCCGAATCGCTCTTGATCTCCGACAGATCGTCCAGCTCCTTGCCGAGCATCTTGGACACGAGCTGCACGCGCGGCAGCTCCGCTATTTTATACTCGCCGACGAGCTTGCCGTCGCGCAGGACCGTGATCCGGTCGCAGACGGCGTAGACCTGCTCGAGAAAATGCGTGACGAAGATGATGCCCACGCCGCGCGCCTTCAGGTCGAGCATGAGCCCAAAGAGCTTTTCGACCTCCTGCTCGTCGAGCGACGACGTCGGCTCGTCGAGGATGAGGACCTTGCATTCCATATCGACCGCGCGCGCGATGGCGACCATCTGCTGCACGGCGATGGAGCAGCTGGAAAGCTGCTGCGTGGGCGCAGCGGGAATGCCGAGCGACTCGAGAAGCCGCTTTGCGCCCGCGTTCATTTTGCGCCAGTTCGTAAACGCGCCCTTTGTTCTTCCGATGTATAGATTCTCCGCCACGGTCAGGTTCGGGCAGAGGGTGATCTCCTGATAAACCGTACTGATGCCGGCCTTGAGCGCATCCTGCGTCGTGCGGATCTGTACGGGAGTCCCTTCCAGGGAAATGGCGCCCTCGTCTTTGGAATACACGCCCGTGAGCACCTTGATGAGCGTGGATTTGCCCGCGCCGTTTTCACCCATCAGCGCGTGGATCTCTCCCCTGCGGAGCGTAAAATCCACATCGCTCAGCGCGCGGACGCCGGGGAAATACTTGCAGATCCCCCGCAGCTCGAGCAACGTATCTTCTTGCATCGTTTTGCCTCCATTTAAAAAAGCTGCGTGCAGTGCGGCACACGGAGCGTCCGTGATACGCCGTACCGCACGCAGCCGGTCAGATTCTAATCGGATTCAGCCGCAGCTTCTCAGATGCCGTAGTTGTCGACATCCTCCTGCGTGATGGTGGAAGCGTCGAAGCCCTTCTCGTCCATGATGATGGTCTTCTCAGCCGGGGTCTTGCCGTTCTCCAGATCCTTGATGATGGCGTCGATGTAGGAAGCCTGGAAGGGGTTGCACTGGCCGTCGTAGTTCCAGTTGCCGGCGAGCAGCTCTTCAAGCGCCCACTTGTTGCAGTCGAAGCCCATGACGATGACGTCCTTGCCCACGCCGTGGGAGATGTTCGCCTTGTCCAGAGCCGCGACAGCGCCCTTGGCCATGTCGTCGTTCTCGGCGTAGATGACGTTGAATTCCTTGCCGGAGTCGATGACGGACTGCACGATCTGCTGGGCAGTTTCGGCGTTCCACTCGGCGGTCTGCTGGGTCACCATGTTCCAGTTGTCGTTCGCGGCGACCTGCGCGTCGAGAGCGCCGGTGCGGCCGATCTGGGCAGCGGAGCCCATGACGCCCTGAATGTGGATGATGTTGTAGGTGTCGAGGCCCTGAGAAGCCAGCCAGTCAACGGCGGTCTGGCCTTCCTTGGCCATGTCGGAGACGATGGAGGCGACATACAGGCTCTCGTCGGCGTCGATGGTGCGGTCAAACAGGATGACCTGAATGCCGGCGTCCTGCGCGTCCTTCAGGACGGAATCCCAACCGGATGTGCCGGCTGCGGAGATGAGCAGGTAATCGACCTCGTCCTGGATGAACTTCTGGGCAGCGGCGATCTGCTCATCGTTCTTGAGGCTGTAAGCGAACGATGCGTCATAGCCGTTTTCCGCGGTGAACATGGCCTTCAGGTCCTTGTCGTTGGCGGTGCGGTAGCCGGATTCGTTGGGGTCGTTGTTGATGATGCCGACCTTGATCAGCGCGCCGTCGGAAGCGGCGGGCGTCTCGGCGGCCGGGGTCTCGGCAGCGGGAGTCTCAGCGGCGGGAGTCTCAGCGGCGGGGGTCTGCGCACAGGCGCAGAGCGCAGCGATCATGACAATCGCAAGCAGCAGGGCAAGAATCTTTTTCATGGTTTGTTTCCTCACTTTCCAGTTGTGTTTTTGTTCGTGCGTCAGGTTTTCGCCTGTCATGGCTCTATTTAAGCGCGCGGACGGGCGGAAATCAATCTGACGAACAGGCGCAGCGCCAAATTCGGCGCTGCGCGCAGACAGCTTTTTTCGTTTCCGTGAAAAAACAGACAGGTCTTTGCGGTACGCGGCCGTTTTCCCGTTCCTTTGGTTTGTTTTCTTCCGGTTTTCGGCCGTTTTCGTCTGCGTTTTTCCGCTCAGACACCCGCGCGGCGGCTGTTTCTTCTGCATATGTCCCGGACAAAACGCCGGGATCCGCGCCCGTGATGTTTGATTTTTTCCTGTATTCTTTGAAAAATTTCCGAAAAATCTGCACAGATTTTTCCGCGCTGTACGCGGGAAGTATGGATTTCCTTCGTCCGCGGCGCGATTTTCCGAAAGAAAACGAACAAATCCGGCAATGCAGTTTGGACCTATCCATGCTACAATAAGAGGGCGCGAAGGGAGGCGATGCGCATGACGTTAAAATATGAGCAGCTTGTCAGGACGCTGCGGCAGGAGCTGCCGCAGATGTACGCCGGCGGTCAGCGCAGGCTGCCGGGCGAGCAGGCGCTCGCCGCGCAGTTCTCCGTCAGCCGCCAGACGCTCAGGCAGGCGCTGGCCGTGCTGGAGCAGGAGGGCCTCATCGAAAAGCGCCGCGGCAGCGGCAGCTTCCTGCGGCCGTCGGCCGCAAAACAGGACCGGCGCATCGCCGTGATTGCAACGTCTCTCAGCGACTACATTTTCCCGTCGCTTCTCAAGGATATCCAGGCGTGTCTGGCCGCGCAGGGCTTTTCCGTCGTCATCCACGCCACGGAAAACTCCATCCGCCGCGAACGCGAGATTTTGCAGCAGCTGCTGCTCGATCCGCCGGCGGGCATTCTGGTCGAGGGCTGCAAGACCGCCCTGCCGAATCCGAACGCCGAGCTCTATCAGGCGCTTCGGCAGCGCGGACTTCCCATGACGTTTCTGCACGGCAGCTGCCGGGAGCTTCCGGACGCGCTCTGCGTCGGCGACGACAACTACGGCGGCGGATATCTGCTGGCGGAGCATCTGATCCGGAACGGGCATAAAAATATCGCCGGGATCTTCAAATCCGACGATGTACAGGGCCCTGCACGCTACCACGGCGTGGTCTGCGCGATGCGTGACGCGGGCCTTTTCCCGCTCGACGAGAATTTTCTTTGGTTTTCGAGCTTTCAGCGCCATCAGCTCGTCGAATTGCAGGACGAGAGCATCCTGCGCGCCTTTTTGACGCAGCAGCTGGGCGGCTGCACGGCCGTCGTCTGCTACAACGACGAGATCGCCTTTCACCTGATCCGGACGCTTCTGCGCGCGGGAAAGCGCGTACCGGAGGACGTCTCCGTCGTGAGCTTCGACAACAGCTATTACAGCACCTTCGGCCCCGTCGGCATCACGTCCGTCGGGCACGAGGCGCACGCCATGGGCCGCGCGGCGGCCGAGAATCTGCTCGGCCAGATCCGTCGCCAGCCCTGCCGAAGCGTCAGTCTGCCGTGGACGCTCTATCCGCGCCAGAGCGGATGACAGAAAAAGCAGCGTGCATCCCTTTGGATGCACGCTGCTTCGCATTTCAGGCAAGTCCTCCTCTTTCAGAAGCACGTTGAAATGCGCGCAATTTTGTAGGGGCCGATGCCGAGCGTAGTCGTTGGCAGCTATGCTGCCTTACGGATGCGGCCTGCCCTTTACGGGTACACATCGGCCTGTGTCTCCGACGGCCATATCTTTTCCCTCGCGTGGGAAAAGATATGGAAGAAAAGGACGCTTTTACTCAGAAACCGCCGTCACGTATCTGCTCAAAAACGGGACGGTCTTCTCAGACCGCTCCTTTTGCCTATCTATGAATGGCTGCCGAAAGAGCCCGTCATTGTTGGTGACGGCTGAATCGGTGCTCAAAAACCTGTAACGTGCGCCTGCGGGCGCAGAGACGACCCGGACGCAAAAGCAGCGTGCATCCCTTTGGATGCACGCTGCTTTTTAATACACGCGGCTTTCCAGCAGCTCGTCGGTGATCTGCCCGGCTGTAAAGATCCGCTCCGGAACGTAGGAGCGCTTTTCCGGGACCTCGCCGCATTCGAGCTGCTCGATGATCGCGCGCACGCGCGGCCCGTGGAGCGGATTGCACTCGGCGCACAGGTCGATCTTCCCGTCCTTGCAGTAGGAAAGCGCCGTGCGCACCGCGTCAAAGGAGATGAGCGTCACGCCGCCGGTCCCATAGGCGATCCCCAGCTCGTCCATCGCCTGCATGACGCCGAAGCACATATTGTCGTTCTCGCAGTAGACCACATCCGGGACAGGGCTGCTGCGCAGATAGTCGAGCGTTACCTCATACGCCTTGGCCTGCGTGAAATCGCCGTTGAGCTGCGCGGCGATCGTCCAGTCCGGGTGTCTGGCCGCGCCGGCCTCCAGCGCGGCGCTGCGCTGGAGCTGCGCCGTGGAGCCGGGCGTCCCCTGTAAATGCAGGATCTGCACCGCCGCGTCCGTGTCTTCGCGCGCGTCCAGCTCGTCTGCCAGCCACGCGACGGCCTCGTCGGCGGTCTTTCTGAAGTCGGAGCCGACCCAGCTCGTATAGAGTGACGGATCGTCCACCTCCACCTGCCGGTCGACGATGATGACCGGGATCCCGGCCGCGCGCGCCTCCTCCAGAACGCTCTCCCAGCCCGTTTCCGTGACCGGCGCGAGGACGATATAGTCCACGTCCTGCTGGATGAAGGTGCGGATGGCCTTGAACTGGTTTTCCTGCTTCTGCCGGGCGTTGTCGAACAGCAGCTCAAAGCCGTTTTCCTCGCTCAGACTCTCGCGCATGGACTCGGTGTTCGCCACGCGCCAGTCCGACTCCGCGCCGACCTGCGAAAAGCCGACGGTGATGAGCGCAGGCTGCTCCTGCACCGTCTGCCCGGCGTGGGACGCGCAGCCGCTCAGCGCCAGCAGCGCCAGCGCGCAGACCAGAAGTGTCAGACGTTTCACGCCTCCGCCTCCTTTCTGACCGGAATGCGCAGCGTGACTGTCGTACCGGCGCCCGGCGCGCTTTCCAGTTCCATGGAGCACTGCTCCCCGTATAAAAGCTGCAGCCGCCGGTAGACCGTCCGCAGGCCGAAGCCGATCTGCTCCTCCGTATCGAGACTCTGCCGCAGCTGATGCAGCCGCTCGGGCGTCATGCCCGCGCCGTCGTCGCGCACGACGATGCGGACGCGGCCATCCTCCTGCGCGGCGTCGACAAGGATGCAGCCCATGCCGCGGCGCAGCTTGATGCCGTGGTAGAGCGCATTCTCCACCAGCGGCTGCAAGGTGAGCTTCGGCAGCAGGCACCCGCGCAGCTCCGGGCAGACGTGGATCTCATAGCGCAGGATATCCCGGTAGCGCACCTGCTGGATCTCCAGATAGCTGCGCACGTGGACCTCCTCCTCGCCCAGGGTGATGATGTCGCGGCCCTTGCTCAGCGAGCTGCGGAAGAAATTCGAAAGACTCGTGACCATCTCGACGGCCTGTTCGTTTTTTCCCGTCTCCACGAGCCAGATGATGGTATCGAGCGTATTATAAAGGAAATGCGGGTTGATCTGTGACTGCAAAAGCGCCAGCTCCATCGCGCGGAGCTTGTCCTGCTCGAGCCGGTTGAGCGCCATCTGCTGCTGCAAATGCTGCGCCATCTGCTCGAGACTGCTGCTGAGCGCCTGCAACGTCTCATCCTCGGCCACGACAGGCTCGCGCGCGGCAAGATCGCCCCGGCCGATCGACTGCGCGCGTTCGCGCAGGGCATAGATCGGCTGCGTGATGCTGCGGCTGATGGCCGCGGAGCGGCGCATGAGCACGACCACGAGCACCAGAGCGCCCACGGCGACCAGACCCAGCTCCAGCCAGAGCCGCGCGGTCAGCGCCGCCTGCAAGGAGTCCAGATATCCCGCCTCGTGATACAGATACGTATAGAAATACTGCTGGATCAGCTCCGTCAGGATGTAGACGTTCGTCTCCAGCTGCTCCATGCGCGCGTCATAGCCCTCGGTCGCAGTGATTTGCAGGATGCGCTCGCGCAGATTTTCGCACAGGTCGATCGCGCTGGTGATCGCCTTGCGGCTCTGCCGGTCCTGCGTGCCGTCGAGCAGCTCCTGCGCAAGCGCCCTCGCCTCGTCGACCTCCTGTAACGGCAGCGTCTCGCCGTAGCTGCTGTCGATGACGTAATAATACATTTTGAGGTCGACGTCTTCTTTGAAATTCTGGTTGAACTGGGAGGCGCGGACGATATTGGCCGTGACGGCGGAATACTGCCGGTTGTGCAGCAGCAGCACGGCCAGCGTCGCGGTCAGGACCACGCACACCAGCGCCAGCATACTCCACAGCAGCCGCCGCAGCTTTCCGTCCAGCGACGGATGCGCCTCACTTCTCCTCATGGCCGTCTTCCTTTCCCGCGCGGTAGCTGCTCGGCGTACAGCCCAGCGTCTTTTTGAACAGGAAGCTGAAATAGCGCGGATCGCGGTAGCCGACCTCGTAGGCCACCTCGCTCGAACGCTTTCCGGAGTAGCGCAGCAGCTCCTTCGCGCGCGCCATCCGCTTTTCCGTCAGATACTCGACGAACGTCTGGCCCATCTCCTGACTGAAGACGCCGGAAAAATAGTTCGGGCTGATGTTGGCGGCCTTCGCCACGGAATTGAGCGACAGGTCCTCGTCGGCATAGTGCTGGTCGATGTAGCGCAGCGCGCGTTTGAGCATGGATTTATACTGATTCCCGGATTCCTCCTCGCGCAGGTCAATGGCCCGGCGCAGAAGCACCGTGCAGCTTTTTTGCAGCGTCTCGCGGTCGACGTCCGCCGTGAGCGTCTGCCCCGATCCCAGCGGCCGCAGGAACTCCTCCTGTGAATAGCCGAAGCTCTTGGCCGCGCGGATGGCGCTGAAGCGCAGCTCCAGCAGCACGTACTGCCGAAACAGCATGGAATCGAGCGTGTTTCCGAAGGACGCGAGATACTCCGATACGAAATCCGGGATCTCCTCGCGCATACCGGTTTGCAGGAAATTGCGGATGATGGCGGGGTCGGCCTTGCTTGCGTCGACCGCGTCCAGCTCCGACAGACTGCCGCGCTGCGGTTTTTGCAGCACGTCGGCCGTCAGCACGTGCCGGTCGGGCAGCAGATGCCGGTAAGAGAGGATCGTGTGCGCCCGGGCGTAGCAGCCGGGCAGCTCGCTCAGGCGCGCGACCGGCTCGCTCACCGCTGCGTACCAGCCGAGCGCGTCGTCGCCCGCGCAGCGGCGGCTGATGTTTTCCAGACACCGCTTTACCGCTCCGTCAAGCTCCGCGCCGCCGCCCTTTACGATGACGCAATAGGTCATCAGGTTGCAGCGGAACAGCAGATATTCGCCGTAGCGCAGCAGATACGCCATCAGCTCCTCCAGCCGTTCGGCCAGCGTCTGGGAATACTCCGCCACGCCCCTGCTTTGCAGCGTGAGCAGAATGACGGTATAGCCCTCGGCGTCGATGTCGATCTGCAATTTCTTCGCCTGCTCGTAAATTTCCGACACACGCAGCGACCCGGACGTGATCTGCTCGAAGAACTTGCGGCGGGCATACTGCTCGTATTCCTGCCCTTCCTGGCGGAACTGGCGCAGATACGCCTTCTGTTCGCGCTCTTCGTCGATCTTTCGGCTGACGTCCTCCAGCGTTTTCAGCAGCGACGCCTTTGTCACGGGCTTGAGCAGATACTGCTCCACGCCGATCTCGATGGCCTCCTGCGCAAATTCAAAATCGTTATGGCCGCTGATGAGAATGATCTTTGTCTCCGGGAGCTCCGCGCAGACGAGCCGGCTGAGCGCCAGTCCGTCCATAAACGGCATTTTGATGTCTGTGATGAGAATGTCGGGGCGCAGCTTGCGGATCTGCGGCAGGGCAAGCTCGCCGTCGGGCGCGTCGCCGCAGAATTCGAAGCCGTATCTTGTCCAGTCGATGCAGTCGCGCAGACCCTCGCGCACGACGCACTCGTCTTCCACCAGAAAAACCTTCAGCAATTCGGATCACCTCTTCGTCATTGTATCATTCTTTTCCAGCGTTTAAAAGGATTATTTCGATTTTCCCGCATTTTGCGCGTTCCGCGCGGCGAAAAGCCCGCAAATTCCATCCCCCGGGGAGGCTTCCGCGCACCGGCAGGATATGGTATGCTTGTTGCAGAATCCGACACAAAGGAGCGTCCACATGAAAAAATATCTGATCGTCCTGCTCTGTCTGAGCCTCGTCCTCGCGCTGAGCGCGTGCAGTGCGCCCGCCGCGCCGGTCACGCCCGCCGCGCCGGCTGCCGAAGCCGAAGCCGCGTCCGAAGCGGAAGCGTCCTCCTGGCCCGTCGAACAGCTCACCATCGGCACGATGGCCGCCATTGAGACGGCGACGTTCGGCGAATACAACTACGATATGCTCGCCGCCGGCGTGAGCGAGCTGCCGCTCGTCCGGCAGGACGCGGAGGGCAATTATCACCCGCTGCTTGCTTCCTACGAAACGGAAGATTCCGTCACGTGGGTCTACACCATCGAACCGGGCATGATCTGGTCGGACGGCAAGCCGGTCACGGCGGCGGATATCCTCTTTACGCTCCAATACGACGACGCGAACGGCAGCGCGAACTTCGTCCCGCAGACGAACGCCGACGGCAAGGTCACGGAGGCAAAGTATGCGTCCTATGCACTCTCCGACAACGAACTGTCCATCTCCCTGACGCTGAACGCGCCCAATGTGCGCGAGCTTTCCAACATGACCTCCTTCCGCGTCATGCCGAAGCACATCTACGAAGAGAAGGCATCCGTCACGGACGACGAAGCCCGCGTGACCTGCGGGCCGTATGTGCTCGAGAGCTTCAACAAGGAGGCCGGGACGCTCACCTTCGTTCCGAACCTCTACTATCCGCGGACCCCGAACGTCGGCAGGATCGTCTTCCGCCTGTTCGGCAACGAGGACACGATGTATCTGGCGCTGCAAAGCGGCGATCTGGACATGACGTGGAGCTATTCCGCGGGCGTATCCGGTTCGTATCAGGACGTGCTGGCGGCAAGCGATACGCTGGCGCTCGAATCCGTCGCGGCGGCAAACGCCCCGGCCGTGCTGGCGTTCAACAATGCAAACGGCCCGTTCGCGGACGAAAATCTCCGTCTGGCCGTCTCCTACGCGCTGGATTACGACAGCTTCCGCACCGTCTTCGGCAGCGCCTATGCCCAGAACCCCAACCGCGGCTTCGTGCCGCCCGTGACCGTCGGCTACAAGGACACCGAGGCGCTCGGGCAGGATCTGGACAAGGCCGCGCAGTATATGGCGGATGCAGGGTATACGGAAAAGAATGCGGACGGCTTTTATGTGAATGCGGAAGGCGAGATCTGCGCGTTTACCCTCACCTGCAACGCATCGAAGGAGGCGCACGTCGGCTACGCCGAGCTTGTCAAGACGCAGCTTGAGCAGTTCGGCATTCAGGTCAATCTGGAAACACTGGACGCGGACAGCTACAACGCCAGGACCAGCAATAAATTCTCCGAAAACAACATCACGATGGAAGCCGCGATCTACGGCTTCACCGCCGCCGGCATGGGCATGAAGAACGGTCTGGCCTCCATCTACGTCGACGGCACGCACCCCGTGCAGGGCGGCTGCCAGGTGTTCGACGCAGAATTCCAGTCCATCCTCGCGGACATGAACGAGGCGAAGACCGTGGAGGACTATACGGCCGCGGCCGGTACGCTGCAAGACTGGTACGCCGCGCACACGCCGCTCATCGCGCTCTACTGGGACAGCCAGATCCTTGTTCACAGCGCGGCGTATGAGAATTTCACCGTCGACGCGGTGTTCGGGCTCAACAATGCACAGACGTGGTTCACGATCACGGCGAAATAAGCCTTTATCCGGCAAAAAGCGGAGATCTTTGAAGAGATCTCCGCTTTTTTGTCAAATTCCATCCCCCCGGGAGGGTTACGCGCGCCGCCCGGATACGGTACAATAGACAAAATATCCGGAAAAGGAGGCGCAGCCGATGCACACCGATACCCCGCAGCCGCTGTTTGTCTATGAAAGCGGCACGATCACGGCTGCGCTGGCGCACGGCACGCGCGTGCTGCTGCGGGACGTTTCGTTCTCGATGCAGCCCGGCGACCGGCTGGCCGTCATCGGCGAGACAGGCTCGGGCAAGACGATGCTGGCGCTGTCCGTGCTGGGGCTTCTGCCCGCGAACGTGCGGATGCAGGGCGGCCTTATCCGTCTGAACGGCCGGACGCTTGCGGATGAGGCGCAGCTGCGGCCGCTGCGCGGCGATCGGATCGTCTATATCCCGCAGAACGGCGCGGAATGCCTGCTGCCGGCGCGCACGGTGCGCGCGCATCTGTACGACAGCCTTAAAAAGCGCGGCGTTCCCCGGCGGGAGCTTCCCGCGCAGGCCGCGGAAAAGCTGCGCGCGGCGGGCTTCGACGCACCGGAGGCCGTGCTGGATCAATACCCCTTCCGCCTCTCGGGCGGCATGGCGCAGCGCGTGACCATCGCGCTGGCCGCGTGCGCGCCGGCGCAGCTGCTCATCGCCGACGAGCCGACCAACGGCCTCGACGCGGCCGGCAAGGCGCAGTTTTTTGCGCTTTTGCAGACGCTCTTCCCGGACACGGCGAAGCTCATCATCACACACGATATCTCCGTCGCCGCGCTTTGCAGCCGCGTGGCGGTCTTATGCCGCGGCCGCGTGCTGGAGACGGGCGCGTCGGCGCGCGTGCTGTGCCGACCGCGCCATCCGTACACAAAGGCGCTGCTGGCCGCGCAGGTCGAAAGCGGGATGCAGCCGTCGCCCGTGCTGCGCGCGGCCGCAGGCGACTGTCCGTTTTACGCCCGCTGCCCGGAGGCGGACGGCGCGTGCCTGCGCGGCGCGCTCCAGTGCCGCACGGACGGCAATACGCAATGGTGGTGCTGCCATGATTGAGATCAGAAACTGCCGCAAATCATTCGGATCCCGGCCCGTTTTGCAGGACGTCTCGCTGGCGATCCCGGACGGGCGGATCATCGGCGTGTTCGGCGCCAGCGGCATCGGAAAATCCACGCTGGCAAAGCTCCTGTGCGGCGTGTGCGCGCCCGACGCGGGCGAAATTTTTCTGGACGGGCAGCTGCTCGTCTCGGCGGACACGGCTTACGACCGCAAACGCGGGCTTGCCGTGCAGATGGTCTATCAGCAGCCGTATGCCTCGCTCGATCCGTCGCAGAAGATCGGCGCAGGGCTGCGCGAGCTTATTCGCTATCACCGTCTGGCCGAAAACAGACAGGCCGCGGACACGCTGATCGCCGATATGATGGCGCAGATGCAGCTCTCGCCCGGGATCCCCGCGCATCTGCCGCGGCAGATCTCCGGCGGCGAAGCGCAGCGCGTGGCGCTGGCGCGGTGTCTGCTGCTGCGCCCGAAGCTGCTCATTCTGGACGAGGCGACGTCGATGCTGGACGTGTCGACGCAGGCCAACCTCCTCGCGCTGGTCCGGGCGCAGCTGGTCGCGCGCGGCGGCTCGGTCCTGTTCATCAGCCACGACCGGCAGCTGACGGACTTTTACTGCGACACGGTCTTTGTATTCGACGAAACTCACCGGCTGAAAGAGGTGCGGGCGTGAAGGATTACAAAAAGAATATGCTGCTGGCGCTCGTCTGCTTCTTTCTCGTCGTGACGCTCAATTTCTTCCTGCCGCGGCTGCTGCCGGGCGATCCGGTGGCGTACCTGACGGGCTTTTCCGAGCAGGAGATGACGCCCGCACAGGTGGCGTTTTACAAGGATGCGCTGCACCTGAACAAGCCGCTTGCGGTGCAGTTTTCCTATTATCTGCGTTCGCTGCTGGACGGGACGCTGGGGTATTCCTATAAGAAGGACGCCGCCGTCGCGTCGCTCATCGGCGAAAAGCTCGGCTACACGCTGCAAATTACCGTCCCGGCGGTGCTGCTCTCGGCGGGGATCGGGCTTCTCTGGGGGCTGCGGTGCGGCTATAAAAAGGACAGCCGCTTCGACCGGCTTTCCACCACGGCGCTGATCGTCTTAAACGCCGTTCCGGCGTTTCTCATCGGCCTGGGCCTGATGATCGTGTTCTGCTTTCAGACGAAGCTCCTGCCCTATACGGGGCTCAATTCCCCGGACGCCGCGCGCGGCACGGCGGGCTACGTCCTCGACCGGCTTCTGCATCTTCTCCTGCCGGTTCTGACGCTGACGCTCTCGGCGCTGCCGGGCCGGTATCTGCTCGTGCGCAATATGGCGGCCAGCGCGTCGGACGAAAAATATATCCTCTATGCGAAGCAGCGCGGTCTTCCCGACGGCATGATCCGCCGGTCGTATCTGCTGCGCACGATCGCGCAGCCGTTCCTCACCATGCTCGGCATGAGCGTATCGCTGTGCGTGGGCGGCTCGGTCGTCATTGAGAAGATCTTCTCCATCGGCGGAATGGGCTCGCTTCTGACCGAGGCGGTCTATACGCTCGATTACCCGCTCATGCAGGGCATTTTGTTCGTGACGACGTGCATCATGGTGCTCTCGATCCTCGTCACCGACTTTCTGTGCCTGCTCATCGACCCGAAGCGGAAGCAGGAGGACGCAGTATGAAGAAACGACGCCTTCTGTCCCTCGTTCTGGGGCTTTCCCTGCTGGCGCTCTTCATGCTGGCCGCGTTCGCGCCGGGCCTTTTTACCGCCTATGACCCGAAAACGTCGTTCGGCAAGTGGCTCCCCATGAGCCGGGAGCATTGGCTCGGCACGAACGCGATGGGCTACGATATTTTCACCGAGCTTGTCTGCGGCACACGGCAGACGCTGCTCGTGGGGCTGCTCAGCAGCGCGCTGACGCTGCTGCTCGGCACGTGCATCGGCCTGCCGGCGAGCTTCCGCGGGCGGCTCGGCCGCGCGGCCGACGGCCTCATCCAGATCTTCGTCCTGCTGCCGCGGCTCATCTCGCTCATCGTGCTGGCGACATTTTTCGGCAGTTCCGCGGCGCATCTGACCGTGCTCATCGCGGCGTTCAGCTGGGTCGGCACGGCGCGCGCCGTGCGCGCGAAGGTCTTGCAGCTGCGCACGCAGACGTTCATTGAGAGCTGCCGCATCCTCGGCTACAGCCGCGCGCATATTGCCGTGCGGCATATGCTGCCGAACCTCACGGACGTGCTGCTGTCGCGGTTCCTGCTCGGGGTCAACAGCTGCATCATGATGGAGTCGACGCTCTCGTTTCTGGGGCTCGGCGATCTCTACCGCCCGACGTGGGGCACGATGGTGAATTTCGCGTACAAGCGCGGTGCGTTTTTGCGCGGCGCATACCAGTATCTGCTGGCGCCCGGCGTGTGCATCATGCTGCTGTGTCTGGCGTTTTATCTGGTCAGTCTCTGGTTTGCCGCAAGAAAAGAAACGATCTCGGAGGTTTAAGATGGGAAAATACTTTGCCGACGTCCACGCTTCGCACGAAAGTCAGTTTCGGGATCTGCCGCACGGGCTTGCCGACACGGACGAGATCCGCGCCTGCCTCGCAAAGCCGCAGACGTATGAAACGCTTCTGGAGCTGGCCGACGCGCTCTGCTGGCAGCTGCGCTTCCGCGAGGCAATCGATGCGCTGACGCAGGCGGTCGCGCTCGACCCGGACCGCATGGAGGCATACCGAAAGCGCGGCCCGAAGTATCTCGACACGCTGCAATTTGAAAAAGCGCTGGCCGATTATACCCGCTGCGAACAGGCGGACGGCGTGAGCGTCATGTCGCGCTACCGCATCGGCATGGCGCACTATCTGATGCAGGAATACGACGCCGCGGCCCGTGCGTTTTCGGATTCGCTCGCCATCGCGCCGCCGGACGACGATATGTACATCGCGGACGTCTACTGGCTGGTGCTGTCGCAGCTCCGCGCCGAAAAGGCGGACGACGCGCAGAAGACCCTGCGGCGGCACTACCGCCCCGATATGTACGTCGGCCACCACACAGCGTATGAAAAAGCGATGCGCGCGGCGGCAGGATTTGCGCCGATGGCGGATATGCTGGCGGAGCTGGCCGCCGAACCCGACGATCTGCAATTTTCCATGGCGGCTTACGGCCTGTGCGTGCTGTTCGAAGCGCGCGGTGAAGCAGAACAGGCCGGCGCCTTGCGAAAAACGCTCCTCGCGCGCAGCGGCTTCTGGTTCTGTTTCAGCTTCCTTGCCGCCTACCGCGACACCCTGCACGATTGAAAAGCAAAAACGAAGTCCCGGCCACCAGCCGGGACTTCGTCAGTGTGTCGAAAGAACGGTTCGATGCGCCAAAGCGTCCCTCCTGCCGCGGCAGAAGGAACGCTTTTGTTCCGTTCATACATCCATATCGGGTATGGAGATATTGTCGGTGCCGTGGGCCTCGAACTCGGCGATGTAATCGTCCATGCGGGAGACGAGCTCCTCGTAATTATCGTTGGAGACGGGCTGATAGTCCATGTCGCGCCGGGCAAGCTCCTCGGCGAGGATCTCGTAGAAGACCGTGTCCTCGTAATCCATGATGGCCTCGTGGATGCCGCCGTCGGAAAACGCGCGCGACGGCACGTCCGCGCCCTGAAACCGCTCGACAAGCGAACCCATGCCCTGCTCCCGGCACAGCGCGAACAGCTTCGATTCCAGATCGTCATAATCCGTGAAGCGGTCGTCGCCGCGGGTCGAGTTGAGGATCCAGTTGCCGATATAGACCATATCCAGAAGCCGTCGAAACTCTTTTTTTGTCAAATCGATCTGCATACCGAAAGCCTCCTTTTCATGTCTGCCTATTCATTATATACACCGCGCGCGCGATTTTCCACTGGTAAAATCGCTGGAAAGCGGAAAAATATCCTTGCCTTTCAGGGCGGTTTCGCATATTATAAAAAGATAAGGCCGCTGTGTCAAGTCCTGTATCTGCGGCGGAAATGAGGTCCTGCTTTGAAAAAACTGAGTGTTTGCGTGCTCTTCGGCGGCGTATCGTCGGAACACGAGGTCTCTTTGCGGTCAGCCGAATCGGTGCTGAACCACATCGACCATGAAAAATACAACATTTTCCCCGTCGGCATCACAAAATCGGGCGACTGGCTGCTCTTCGGCGGAAAGGATTACGGGATGCTGCCGGCCGGCACGTGGCAGACCTGCCCGGAAAACCGGCAGGCGGCGCTCTCGCCGGTGCGCGGACAGGGCCTGCTCAGCTTTGAGCATGACTGCGTCGTGCGTGAGCGCATCGACGTGGTCTTCCCCGTGATGCACGGCGAAAACTGCGAAGACGGCGCGATCCAGGGCCTTTTACAGGTCGCGGGCATCCCGTATGTCGGGCCGCACGTGGCCGCGTCGGCCGCGTGCATGGATAAGACCACGACGAAGCTCGTCGTGGGCGCCGAACAGATCCGTCAGGCCGCGTGGCAGCTCGTCACGCGCGAGGGTTTCACGCGCTGCCGCGAAGCGTCGCTCGACGCCGTCGAGGCCCGCTTCTCCTATCCCGTGTTCGTCAAGCCCGCGGGCACCGGCTCGTCCGTCGGCGTCGGCAAAGCCGCCGATCGCGCGGCGCTGGCGCGCGCGATCGAAAAGGCGCTCACCTACGACCGCAAGGTCCTCGTCGAGGAATGCATCTGCGGGCAGGAGGTCGAGGTCGCCGTGCTCGGCAACGGCAGCCCGTTCGCCTCGGTGTGCGGCGAGATCGATTCCGGCGCGGAATTTTATGATTACGAGGCAAAATATATCTCCGACTGCGCAAAGCTCTATATCCCCGCGCGCATTTCCGAGCAGACGGCCGAACGGATCCGTGAGCTTGCCGTGCGCGTCTACCGGGCCATGGGCTGCCGCGGTCTGTCGCGCGTCGACTTCTTCGTCACACCGGACGGCGAGCCCGTTTTCAATGAGATCAACACCATCCCGGGCTTCACGTCCATCTCGATGTATCCCAAGCTCTTCGAGGCCAGCGGCATCCCCTACCGGGAGCTGATCGACGATCTGATCGCGCTGGCGCTGGAGGATTGAATATGGTGCAGCCCGCAAGGATCTCCATCACCGGCACGCAGCACATGGACGGCATGGAGCCCGAGACGCTCCAGCTGGTCACCGACGGCTCGTACTGCTATGAGCCGGGCTACGTCCGCATCACCTATATCGAGTCGGAAATGACCGGGCTTGAGGGCGTCGTGACCGCCTTCACGATCGACGAGGGCAAGCGCGTCACGCTGCGGCGCACCGGCAAGGTCAACGCCGAGATGCTGTTCGATCTCGCCGCGCCGCACGATTCGCTGTACGACATGGGCTTCGGCACGATGATGATCAGCGTCGTGACCGAGGGCATGACGACGCTTTTAAACGAGCACGGCGGCGTGCTCGACCTGGACTACCGCGTGGAGGTAGAGCACACATTGTGCAGCCGCAACCGGTATCACATTGAAATTCAAACCGTCTGAAGGAGCAAACACGTATGAAACAGCCGCATATCTGTCTTGACGAATCTGCCGGCGCGAAATACGCCGTCCTGCCGGGCGACCCGGCGCGCGTGGGCCGCGTGGCGGCCTTTCTGGAAAATGTGCGCGAGCTTGCGTACAACCGCGAGTTCCGCAGCCTGCGCGGCACCTACCGCGGCGTGCCGGTGCTCGTCATCTCGACCGGCATCGGCGGCTCGTCGGCCGCCATCAGCCTGGAGGAGCTGCATAACATCGGCGTGACCGCCGCCATCCGCATCGGCTCGTGCGGCGCCTTGCAGACAGGCATCGGCCTGGGCGATCTCATCCTCGGCTGCGGCGCGATCCGTGACGACGGCGTATCAAAGACGTACGTCCACACCGAATTTCCCGCCGTCGCCGACCACCGGCTGCTCGGATACTGCGAAGACGCGGCAAGGACGCTCGGCTGCCGGTATCATGTCGGCATCATCCACAGCCACGAGAGCTTTTATCACGAGGAAAACGACGCGGAAAGCGCATACTGGTCGCGCAAGGGCGCGCTCGGCGCGGATATGGAGTCGGCGGCGCTGTTTACCGTCGGCCGTCTGCGCGGGATGCAGACCGCGTCCATCCTCAATAACGTCGTGCTCTGGGGCGGCGACACGGCCGGCGCCATCGGCGGCTACGTGGACGGCGAAGATCTGACCGCGCAGGGCGAAAAGCACGAGATCCGCACCGCGCTGGAGGCGTTTTACCGCCTGGAGCAGGAGGGCGGCCGATGAAAAACGTCTTATTTGTCGACTGCTGCATCCGCCGGGAAGATTCGCGCACGAAGCGGCTCGCCGATGCGTTCCTCTCCGCGCTTCCGGAGGGCTTTTCCGTCACGCATCTCGATCTGATGGCGGAGGATCTGTCCTACTTCAAGGACAGCTATTTTGCCCAGCGTGAGGCGCTGCTGGCTGCGGGCGCACGCGATCACGTGCGCTTCCGCTACGCGCATCAGTTCGCCGAAGCGGACGAGATCGTCATTGCCGCGCCGTTCTGGGATCTGTCGTTCCCGGCGCTTTTAAAAGTCTACATCGAGCAGGTGTCGGTCGACGGCATCACGTTCGGCTCCTCGGCCGACGGGCTGCGCGGCCTCTGCAAGGCCCGGCATCTGGTCTATCTCACGACGCGCGGCGGCTTTTATACCGGCGACGCGATGGAGATGGGCAGCCGGTATCTGGACGCGATGCACGAGTTTTTCGGCATCTGCAGCTATGCCTGCATCGCGGCCGACGGCATGGACGTCGCAGGCTTCGACGGAGCAGCCTCTCTCGCCGCAGCGTGCGAAAGCGCCCGCGCGCTGGCGCAGACCTTCTGAATCCAGACAAAAACAGGAGGAGCAGCACTTATGTGCTGCTCCTCCTGTTTTTTGTCTTATCCTTCGAACTGGCTGTGATAGAGCTTCGCATAGAAGCCGTTCTGCGCCAGAAGCGCGTCGTGTTTCCCCTGCTCGATGATGTGCCCGTCCTTCATGACGAGGATGACGTCGGCCTCGCGGATGGTGGACAGCCGGTGCGCCACGACGAAGCTCGTGCGGCCCTGCATCATCTCGTCAAACGCCTGCTGGATCTTGAGCTCCGTGCGCGTGTCGATGGAGCTCGTCGCCTCGTCGAGGATCAGCATCGGCGGCAGGCACAGCATCACGCGCGCGATGCACAGCAGCTGCCGCTGACCTGCCGACAGCGCGCCGCCGGTATCGGAAAGCATCGTGTCGTAGCCCTGCGGCAGACGGCGGATGAACGAATCGGCGTGCGCCTTTTTTGCCGCCTGCACGATCTCTTCTTCGCTCGCATCGGGCTTTGCCAGACGGATATTGTCGCGCACGGAGGCGTTTTTCAACCACGTGTCCTGCAAGACCATGCCGTACTGATGCCGCAGACTCTTTCGCGTGACGGCGCGCACGTCGCTGCCGTCGACCGTGATCGCGCCATCCTTCACATCGTAAAAGCGCATGAGGAGGTTGATGAGCGTCGTCTTGCCGCAGCCCGTCGGGCCGACGATGGCCACCCGTTCGCCGGGCCGCACGGTCAGGCTCAGATCCTCGATGAGGCGCTGCTCCGGGGTGTAGGAGAACGCGACGTTTTGCAGCGCCACGCGCCCCTGCGCGTCCGTCAGCGTCTTTGCATCGGGCGCGTCGGGCGTCTCGGCCGTCTCGTCGATGAGCGCGAAGACCCGGTCCGCGCACGCCAGCGCGTTCTGAAGCTCGGTGATGACGCCGGTGATCTCGTTGAACGGCTTGGCGTACTGGTTCGCGTAGCTGAGGAAGCACGTCAGCGCGCCGACCGTGATCGTGCCCGCCGCCGCGCCGACCGCGCCCGTAAACCCGACGCAGGCGTAGATGATGTTATAGATGATGCGCGTGGAGGGGTTCGTCATCGACGAGAAGAACGTCGCGCGCATCGTAGCCGCCGCAAGGCGGCCGTTGATCTCGTCAAACTGCCGCAGACTCTCTTCCTCGTGCGAAAATGCCTGCACGACGCGCATTCCGCCGAGCTGCTCGTTCACGAGCGCGGTCTGCTCGCCTCTGGCCTTCGATTGCAGCCGGAACATGGAATACGTCCGCGTGGCGATGAACTTCGCCACCAGCAGCGACAGCGGCGTCAGCAGCACCACGACGAGCGTGATCTTCACGCTGAGCGAGAGCATGAACCCGAGCGTCCCGGCGATGGTCAGAACGCCGGTAAACAGCTGCGTAAAGCCCATGAGCAGACCATCGGCAAACTGATCGACGTCGGCGACGATACGGCTGAGCGTGTCGCCCGACGGATGGCTGTCCAGATACGCCAGCGGCAGCCGCTGGAGCTGCGCGAATGCCTGCCGGCGCAGATCGCGCGTGACGGAAAAGCACACGCGGTTGTGGATCGCGGTCATGACCCACTGCGCCAGCGCCGTCAGCAGGGCAAAAACGGCGATGCGCACGCCGAGCGCGCCGACCGCGGCAAAATCGACCTGCCCCGGACCGGCGATCCTGTCGATCGCGCGGCCGACGAGGATGGGGATATACAGCGTGCCCGCGACGCCGGCCGCGGCCAGCAGCAGCGAGACGACCAGAAGCGGCAGATACCGCCCGAGGCTTTTGAGCACGCGCGTGATCGTTTTGGATGAAGGTTTCATTGCGCGGCCTCCTTTTTATCCTGCGAACGGCAGATCTCCTGATACACAGGGCACGATCGCAGCAGCGCGTCGTGCGTGCCCGCGCCCGCAAGTCTTCCGTCGTCGAGTACAAGGATCTCGTCGGCGTGGCGGATGGAGCTTGTGCGCTGCGAAATGATGACCGCGGCAGGATGCCACGGGAGATTTTTGAGCGCTTTTCTGAGCGCCGCGTCGGTCGCAAAGTCCAGCGCGGATGCGCTGTCGTCCAGAATGAGGATCGCGGGTCTTCTGACGAGCGCGCGCGCGATCGTCAGCCGCTGGCGCTGGCCGCCGGAGAAGTTGCGCCCGCCGGGCTCGACCGCAGCGTCGAGCCCGCCTTTGCCGCGCACGACCTCGGCCGCCTGCGCCCATTCGAGCGCCTGCCACAGTTCGTCGTCCGTGGCCGTTTCGTCGCCCCAGAGAAGATTTGAGCGGATCGTGCCCGAAAACAGCAGCGCCTTCTGCGGCACAACGCCGACCGAACGGCGCAGCGCATCCAGCCGCAGCGTCTTTACATCCGCGCCGCGCACGAGCACGCGCCCGCCGGTCGCGTCGTAAAAGCGCGGGATGAGGCTTGCCAGCGTCGATTTGCCCGCGCCCGTGCCGCCGATGACGCCGAGCGTCTGCCCGGGCGCAACGCGGAACGACAGATCCGTCAGCGCCTCCGCGCCCGCGCCGGGATAGCGGAACGAAACGTCTTCAAACGCGAACGCCGCTTCCCCTTCCCCGGACGGCAGCGCCTGCGCGCCGTCCGTCATGCTGCACTTCGTCTCGAGCACCTGCGAGATGCGGCCCGCGCACGCGGCGGATTTCGTGATGTTCAGGATGAGGTTTGCGAATTTGATCAGCTCCACCAGGATCTGCGACATATAGTTATAGAGCGCGATGAGCTGGCCCTGCGTGATCGCGCCCGTGTCGACGCGCACCGCGCCGGTGCGGACGATGGCGACGATGGCAAGGTTGATGACCACGTACGTCAGCGGGTTCAAAAGCGCCGACAGCCGCCCGACGAACCGCTGCGCCGCAAACAATCCGTCCAGCTTTTCGCCGAAGGCCGCGCGCTCGTCATCCTCGCGCGTAAAGGCGCGGATGACGCGCACACCGGAGAGATTTTCCTGCGCCGCGCCCGTCACGCCGTCGAGCTTCGCCTGCACGCGCCGGTAAAGCGGGATGCAGCTGAGCATGACGGCAAACACGATGGCAAACAGCACCGGGATGGCCACGACGAAGATGAGTGCCGCGCGCGCGTCGATCGTGAACGCCATGATCATCGCGCCGAACACGACAATCGGCGAACGAAGCAGCAGCCGCAGCGTGAGATTCAGGCCCGTCTGCACCTGATTCATGTCGCTCGTCATGCGCGTGATGAGCGTCGACGTGCCGAGCGTGTCAAGCTCGCGGTACGACAGCGACTGGATATGCGCAAAGAGCGCGCGGCGCAGCTCAGCCGTCGCGCCGGTCGCGGCCTTCGCGGAAAAATACTGCGCGCACGTGGCGCTTGCGAAGCCGCACACGCCCAGAAGCACCAGCACGAGGCATTTTCTGAGCATATACGCCGTATCGCCCGCCGGGATGCCGGTATCGATGATATCGGCCATAATGAGCGGCACGAGCAGCTCGAACACGGCCTCGAGCAGCTTGAAAAGCGGCGCAAGGATCGCCTGCGCCCGGTACGGCCGCAGATAAGCAAGGAGTTTTTTCATGGTCTTTCTTCTTTCTTTGGAAAATCATGCAGGAAGGTCAAACACGCCGCCTGCACAGATCTCGCCCGGCAGTGACGGCAGCGGCTGCCGCAGCTGGTCGTGCAGGCCGGTATATTCCAGCGCGTCCGAGAGGTAATACCACTCGTCTGCCATCGCGGCCGCGCGCAGATACGTATCGAGCGCGTCGGCGGGACTCTTCTGCTGCATGGCGTACAGCTCCAGCGCCGGCAGCGCCGACACGGCGTAGCTGATGTAATACATCGGCTGCTCAAAGTTGTGGATCACGGACATCCATTCGTATTCCGCGCCGTCATACGGCTCATAGCCGTAGCTTTCGTAAATGTCGAGGAACGCCTCGTTCACGCGCGCGGGCGTCGGCTCGTCCAGCCGGTAGACCGTCTGCTGGAATTCGTCATACATCGCGCCCTGCACGACGCCGGTCATGAGATTATAGACCGTCTGCGCGCGCAAAAGCGCCGCCGCCTCTTCTCCGAACAGCGCGTCGTACAGCGGCAGGAACATGACCTCCATGCCCTGCGACTGAAGCTCCGACAGGTCGTAGTCGCACACGCCGAACAGCACGTCCGAGCCGTTATAATAGTATGCGTTGTAATGGCCGAATTCATGGATCGCGGACGTCAGATCGTAATAGTCGCCGTAGGGCGCGTTAAAAAGGAAGGGCGCCTCATAGCTTGCCAGCCACGTCGTAAAGCCGATGTCGGCCTTCCGGTCGCTCGCAGCGATGTCATACAGGCCGTTGTCGATGAGATACGCGCACGAGGCCGAAAGCTCCGGACTGAGCATCGCCGCGCCGCGCTGCAAGGCGGTAAGGATCCCGTCCTCCGACAGGTCGAGCAGCGCCTCGTCCGTGAGCCGCCCTGCCGCTTCGTCCACATCGTCCGCATACTCCCGCAGCAGCGGCGCGTACTGCTCCTTCGCCAGCGTCCAGAGCGCGCGGGCCTCGGCGGGCGTATAGTCGCGCGCGTAATCGGCCGCGTAGGCGTAATCGGCGTAGCTGTCATAGCCCGCGGCCGCGGCCATTTCGCTGCGGACCGCGATGAGCGAGACGAAGATCTCGCCGATCCGGTCGGGATCGGGGCTGTATTTGGCCATTTCGATCTCATATTCCGTGACCAGCGCCTGTTCGCGCGTCAAAAGCGCCAGCGACGCATCCGACGCTGCCGGGTCGTAGGCCGCAAAGGCCGCCAGCATCCCCTCGTCAAATTCCTTTTCCAGCAGCGCGTCGTATGCGCCGCTTTCGCAGAGCGTGTGCATCGCATCATAATAGCGGTCGAGCGCCGCACTGTACTGCGCGTATGCATCGTCCGCCGCCGCGGCCGCATCCTCGCTCCCGGCGTCGGCCATATGGCGCAGATCCGCAAGCGTATACGCCGTGTGCAGCGCAAGGAGCGCCGTATGCAGCTGCTCCAGCGCCGCGTGAACGCGCGCAGGCGACCGTGCTTCGGCCGCGGCAAGCACCGTATCGCACAGCGCGGCAAAGTCCGCCTCTTCCGGCGTTTCGGGCTGCATCTGCGCATACGGAACAGATCTGCGCGCAGGTTCCCCGAAATATCCGCCCGCGCACAGCGGCTGCGCCGCTTCCGTTTCTTCGGACGCCGTCTGCAATTCCGGGATCGCGCGGCGTTCGCGGGCAAAGGGGTTTGCCCGCGCGCAGCCCGCGAGCGTCAGCAGCAGGCACACGGCCAAAAGCAGCGCCGCGCGCCGGTTTCTTCTTTTCATCGGCAGCTTCCTCTCTTACTCGATGGATTTAAGCGCCTGCGCCATATCGACGGCGCGGATCTTGCGCCGCAGGACCAGATTGACCACGAGGCCGAAGACGATCGTCAGCGCCACGGCAAGCAGATAGCTCCTGGGCGCGATGCGCACGTCGAAGCACATGAGGTCGATGCGGATCTGCGCCATGACATAGGCGTGCAGCGCCTTGCCCATCAGCAGGCCCACGAGCGCGCCGAGGCACGTCAGGAGGATATTCTCGCGGAAAATGTAGTGGTTCGTCTCGCGGTCATAGAAGCCGAGCACCTTGATGGTGGCGATCTCGCGCTCGCGCTCGGTGATGTTGATGTTCGTGAGGTTATACAGCACGATGAACGCCAGCGCCGCCGCGCACGCCACGATGACGAGCACGATATACTCCAGACTCTGCATCATCGTGCTCACGCGGCCGCGGAAATCGTCGTTGAGGCTGACGGACGCGGCCTTTTTATAGCCCGCAAGCGCGGCAGAGGCCTCGTGCGCGTCCACGGCGGGATCCAGCACGACCCACGCCGTCTCATACGCCGGTGCTTCCTGGAACACCGTCTCATACGTTTCGGCCGTCATGTAGACATAGTTATATACATAGTTTTCAAACACGCCCGCGACCGTCACATCCGTCCGGTGCAGTTCGCCGCCGAGCGTGATCGTGTCGCCCGCGCCGATGCGCAGCGCCTGCGCAAGCCCGCGGCTGATGATGACGCCGCCGTCCTGCGGATAATCGACGGGCGTTTTGTCCTGCGTGTGCAGATCGATGAAGCCGTCGACGCTTCCCGTCTCGGTACACACAGCCGTGGCCGTCTTCGTCAGACCGTTTGCCGCCGCGTCAAAGCTCTTCTGCGCGGCAAAGAGACTCCGCTCGACCGTGTCCGGGAACGCCGCGCGGAAGGCCGCGCGCTCGTCCTCCGTCATGGCGTGCTGGAACGTGACCGAAGCATCGTACTGCGTGATCTCGTCATACTGATAGTCGACGACGTGGCTGATGGAGTCCTCGATGCCGTAGCCGGTGATGAGCAGCGCCGTGCAGCCGCCGATGCCGATGGCCATCATGACCATGCGCTTTTTATAGCGCAGGATGTTGCGGATGGAGACCTTATGTAAAAACGGGATGCGGTCCCACACGGCAGGAATGCGCTCAAGCAAAATACGCTTGCCGGCCTTCGGCGCCTTGGGTCGGATGAGCTCCGCCGCGGGCTGCGCGAGTTCTGCGTGGATGGCGTACCACGTCGCGCCGAGCGCGCAGATGAGATACGCGCCCGAGGACAGCAGCGCCAGCTTCCAGTCGAACGCAAAGAGAATGTCCGTGAAGCCGTACATGATGTCGTAGCCCATCCAGATGATCTTCGGCAGGAAATACGCGCCCGCCGCGATGCCGGTCACGCAGCCGATGACCGACGCGCTGCCCGCGTAGAGGAAATACGTCGACAGGATCGCGCCCGAGGAATAGCCGAGCGCTTTCAGCGTGCCGGCCTGCGTGCGCTGCTCCTCGACCATGCGGGTCATCGTCGTGATGCACACGAGCGCGGCCACCGCGAAGAAAAACAGCGGGAACACGCGCGAGACGCCGCGCACGATATCCGAATCGCTCTCAAAGCACGCATAGCCGATGTTGCTGCCGCGATCGAGCACGAACACATCCGGATCCCTGAGCTTTTCGAGCTGATCGACGCCGTCGTCATACTCCTTTTCCGCGTCGGCCAGCTTCTTTTCGCCGTCGGCAAGCTCCTGCTGCGCGTCGGCCAGCTCCTGTTTGCCGTCTTCGATCTGCACCTTCGCATCAGCCAGCTCCTGCTCAGCCTCGGCGATCTTCTCGTCGGCCTCGCGCTGGCCCGCATAATAATCGGCCCAGCCGTCTTCAAGCTCTTTCTTTGCGTCGTCGAGCTGCCTCTGGCCGTCTTCAAACTCCGCGCGCGCGTCGTTGAGCTTCTGCCGGTTCTCATCAAGCTCCTGCTTCGCGTCGGCGAGCTTCTTTTCGTTCTCGGCGATCTCGGCGTTGGCTTCCTCCAGACCGTCGGCAAATTCCTGCCATCCGGCGTCAAGCTCCGCCTGCGCCGCGTCGATCTGCGCCTGCGCCGCGTCCAGCTGCGGATATGCGGCCTCGATCTGCTGCAAACCCGCGTCGATCTGCGCGATCGCAGCGTCGATCTGCGCCAGCTGCGCGGCGGCCTCTTCCGCCGGGAGCAGACCTGCGGCAGCGGCAGCCTCGACCTGTGCGCGCGTAGCCGTCAGCTCGGCCTTCTGTGCCGTCAGCTGCGTCTTCTGCGCGTCGAGCTGCGCGCGCTGCCCGTTCAGCGCGGCCTGATTCTTGTCGATCTCGGCCTGACCGGCCTGCAATTCGGCAACGGTATCGTTGAACGTGTCGCGCAGCTCCTGCTTGCCCTCTTCGAGCTGCCGCGCGCCGTCGTTGTACTCCGCTTCGCCGTCGGCGAACTGCCGTTCGGCGTCTTCGAGCTCCGTGCGCGCGTCGGCGAGCTTCTTTTCGTTTTCTTCTATTTCCTTCTGCCCGTCGGTCAGCTTCTGCCAGGCGTCCGCCAGCTCGCGAGCGGTATCCTCCTTCGCGTCTGCCAGCTTCTTTTCGCCGTCGGCCACATCCTGCTCCGCGTCGCGCAGCTCCTGCTGCGCATCGGCCAGCTTCTGTTTCGCGTCCGACAGCTCCTGCTGCTTTTCATCGAGCGTTTCGCGCGCATCGGAAAGCTCCTGCTCCGCATCCTCGCGCAGCCGGTCGCCGCGTGCGGCGGCCAGCGATTCGGCAAGCTCTGTCACCCACGGCTCCGCCGCGTCGATGCGCGCGTCATATTCTTCGGAATAGACCGCGCCCGCACGGTCGGTCAGCCGCAGACAGACCTCGGTGTCGTAATCCATGTCGAACGCCGCGGGCAGCACGTAGAAAAACGACGCGACCGTGCCGCTGCCGACCGAGGTCGTGCCGCGCTCGTAGTTGATGTACAGGATGCTCCGCGCCACACCGACGATGGTAAACTCGCGCACGGCGAAGTTGTCCAGATCGTCCTGCTCGTTCGTGTCCGCGATCGTGACCGTCCTGCCAAGATCCTTTTCGCCGTAGAGCATCCCGTCGGCAAGACACTCATCCGCCGACTCGGGCATCCGCCCGCACGTCAGGCCCGGCAGGTCGATCTTCTGCGGCACGGAGAGAAATTTGCACACCTGTGCTGCGCCGTCGCCGATGATCACCAGCGCGTCGGCGCTTTTGCCGCCTTCGGCGGCCGCGATACGGCTGTCCGTCTCCAGGACCGACGCCGCATCCGTATCGTAGCCGATGGTGCTCATGAGGCGGAAATCGTACATCTGATGCGTTTCGGCATAGTCGTCCAACGTATAGACCATCGCCGTCTTCGTCAGCCGAAGGCCGCAGAAAAAGCCCACGCCGAGCGCCACGATCGCCGCGATGGCCAGAAAGCGCCCCAAACTTTTGCGGATCTCCCGCATCGTCAGCTTCCACATACCCGTCACCATTCGATTCTTTCCACGGGCGTGGGATGCTCATTCTCCTGCACGTCCGTGATGCAGCCGCTTTTGACGCGGATGACGCGGTCGGCCATGGCGGTCAGCGCGGAGTTATGCGTGATAATGACGACCGTCATGCCGGCCTCGCGGCTCTGCTTTTGCAGCAGCGCAAGGATCTGCTTGCCGGTCTGATAATCGAGCGCGCCGGTCGGCTCGTCGCACAGCAGCAGCTTCGGCCGCTTGGCAAGCGCGCGGGCGATGGCCACGCGCTGCTGCTCGCCGCCGGAGAGCTGCGCGGGGAAGTTCTGCATCCGGTCGCCGAGGCCCACCTCGCGCAGCACCTCATCAGCGGGAATGGGGTCTTTGCACAGCTGGCCCGCGATCTGCACGTTTTCCAGCGCCGTCATGTTGGGCAGCAGATTATAAAACTGGAACACGAAGCCCACCTCGTGCCGCCGGTAGGTCGTCAGGCGCTTCGCGTCGTACTCCGCGACGTCCTCGCCCGCAAGCAGCACATGGCCCGACGAGAGCCGGTCCATACCGCCGAGAATGTTCAGAAGCGTCGTCTTGCCCGCGCCGGATTGCCCGACGATGACACAGATCTCCCCTTCGGCAATGGTGAACGACGCATTGCGCAGCGCGTCGATGCGCACCTGCCCCATCTGATACGTCTTGCAGACGTGGTCGAATACAACAAAATCCCGCATAGCCGGCTCCTCATTCCTTAGTAATATATCTAATAGAATAGTATCGCATATTTTTCCGCTTTTTGCTTGAAATTTTCATGAACATTCCCGAAAAAAGGAGCGCTTGCGCCGTGCCCGGCCATGTGGTAAGATGATGAAAAAGCAAAAGGAGGCGTATGCGCATGGAACATCTGCCCGAACCCCTGTGGGGCCAGTGGTATCTCGGCGAGCGGCTGTTCGTTTCATCGTCGACCGAGGTCTATGCGCTCACACGCAAGGAAGGCGCCGGGCGCAGCTGCGTGCTCAAGTGCATCCGCGTGCCTGCCGGGGACACCGCAGGCCTGATCCGTTTGCAGGACGAGTGCCGTTTGCAGGCGCGCATGACCGACTGCGGCTACGCCGTGGCCGTGCTCGACGATCTGACCGTTCCGGTCACGAACGCGGACGGGTCGCTGCGCGAAACGCTCGTGTGCCTGCGCATGGAGCGGCTTGCCTGTCTGGCCGAGCTCATGCGCGAGGGTACGGAGCTGACCGAGACGGAGATCCGCCGCGTGGCGGAGGATCTTCTGCACGCGCTCATCTTCGCGCACCGGCTCCAGATCGTCCACCGCGATTGCAAGCCCGCCAACATCTACCGCGCGCCGTCGGGACAGTATAAGCTCGGCGATTTCGGCATCTGCGCGCGCACCGACTCACTTTCCGCGGGCCGCATGGCGGGCACCGCGGCGTATCTGGCTCCGGAGGTCGCCGCCGGCGGCGCAGCCACGCCCGCAAGCGACATTTATGCGCTCGGCGTGACGCTCTATCAGCTCCTCAATCACAATCACCTGCCGCTGACCGACGCCGATTCCACCTATGCGCAGGTGCAGTCGTCCATCTCCGCGCGGATGCGCGGCGTGCGCGTCGGGCGCATCCGCTGCCGCGACCGCCGCCTGGAAAAAGTCGTCATGCGCGCCTGCGAGCCCGATCCGCGCAAACGCTACCCGAGCGCGGCCGCGATGCTGGACGCGCTGCGGAAAAAGCCGCGCGCGGCGCTGCCGCTCGCGCTCGGCGCGTGCCTTGCCTCGGCGGCGCTCGGCTTTTTCGCCGCGAAGCAGCTGTTTTCCGCGCAGGAAGACGCGCTTCCCGCCGAACCGGAACCGCCCGCGGTCGAAGCGCCCGCGGCGCCTGCCGCGGAAGCGCCCGCCGAGGTGCAGACGCACCGCTATGAGATCATCGTGCAGACGCTCACATGGGACGATGCGCGCGTTTGGTGCGAGTCGCGCGGCGGCCATCTTGCCGCCATCACGTCCGCCGAAGAGGCCAAAACGGTCGAGGATATGCTCGACGCGGCGGGCATTACCGCCGTATGGCTCGGCGCGAACAACCGCAACGCCTCCTCGGGCTTCCAGTGGGTCACGGGCGAGCCGTTCGACTACGCCGAGTGGGGCCCCGGCGAACCCAACAACACAAACGGCGTGGAATACTACCTCATGCTCATGAAGCGCGACGGGACCGGCTGGGTCTGGAACGATTCGCGCCTCGACGGGCTGAATAACTTCCCCGAAAACACGCGCGGCTTCGTCTGCGAGTGGGAGGAGGCTTCGCCGTGACCGACGCATTTGCCACCTTCCGCCTGCGCGACGAGGCCGAGCGCGCCGAGTCGCCCGGCGATCTGCGCGCGATGCTGCGGCAGTACGACGCCGCGTTTTGCAGCTGGCCGCAGTATTACGCCGAGCTTTTGCAGACGTGCGGCCTGTCGTATCTCGCGCTCTCGGCGCGCACGGGCCTCAGCCGCAACACGCTGCGCCGCTGGTGCGCACAAAAGAGCGCGCCGCGCTGCCGCGAGACGTATCTGCGTCTGGCGTTCGGCTTTGCGATGTCGCCGGGCGAGGCCGACCGGCTGCTCGTGCGCTACGGCGGCTATCCGCCGCTGTACGCGCGCGATCTGTTTGACGCGGTGTGTACGTTCCTCCTGACGCGCGGCTGCACGGATTTTGCCGAGGCCGAGGCGCTCTACGCGCGCTGCACGAGCCCGCAGACCGATGCCGCGCCGCAGACCGACACCGCCTACGCGGCCAGTCAGCTGCGCACGCTCACGACGAACGAGGAATTCACGCAGTTCGCCCTGCAAAACGCCGCGCTGTTTCAGGGCGGCCACGCGCGCCTACAGGAATTTCTGCGCGAACGGCTGCGCGCCCGGGGCTACGATCCCGCGACCGGCGCCGTGCAGCCGATCCACAGCCTGTTTGCCGCCAGCGGCATCCCGGCGCGCTTTGAAAAGGACATTTCCCTGCTCATGACGCACGGGACGCTGCCGCGGCGCGAACGGCTTATCGCGCTCGGCGTGCATCTGGGTCTTCTGGCGGACGAGCTCGACGAAATGCTCCGTCTTGCGGGCATGGAGCCGCTGTGCGCGAAAAACCGGCTCGAATGCATCCTCATCTACGCGCTCCAGCAGCTCCAGCTGACGCATCCGGAGATCACCGCGGAAAACGCCGCGCAGCTGCTGGCCGTCACGAGCCGCAAGGACGTGCAGGCGCAGTGCCGCGCGTGCATCGAGGACTATCTGCGCGCCTCGTATCCCAGCGCGGCGGACGAGTTTGCCGGCGTGGCGGACTATCTGCGCACGCTGCTGCTCGAACTGTCCGAGGATGAGGCGGCCGAGCTGCTGACGCTGATCTGAACCGCTGCATCATCCGCGAAAAAGCGGGCTTTTTCTGATGGTACACTGTCGGAAAAAGCCCGCTTTGGAGGTTTTGGGAATGTTGGCAGCCGTACAGAAGCGCCTCATCGAATCGCTCGTGTACCCGCTCATGGAGCGGTTTCGCGGCAACCGCGTGCGGCAGTATTTTGCCGCGCTCAAAAAAAGTGAAGCATACAGCCCGGACGAGCTGCGCGCGCTGCAAGCCGAGCGGCTGCGCGCTCTGCTGCTCGACTGCGTGCGCCACGTGCCCGCTTACCGCGCGTGCGGCCTGACGGAAGCGGCGATCGCGGCCGATCCCTTCGCCGCGCTCGAAACGCTGCCGGTTCTTGAAAAATCGGAGTTGCAGGCGCACCCGGAGCGCTATCTGAACGAAGCGTGCGACCCGGCATCGCGCATCGCCAACGTCACCGGCGGCTCCAGCGGCCAGCCGCTGCACTTTTTCATGGACCGGCCGCAGGTCGAACAGTACGAGGCCGCGCGCTGGCGCGGCCTGTCGTGGCACGGCATCACGTTCGGCAGCCGCTGCGCGATGCTCTGGGGCAACCCCATCGAGCTGCAAAAAAACGCGCAGCTGCGGGTGCGGCTGCGCGAGCGGCTGCTGAAAAACCGCGTCATCCTCTCGGCCTATCAGCTGAATGCAAAAAGCGCGGCGCGCTACGTGCGGTTTTTAAACCGCTACCGCCCCGAATACCTCTACGGCTACGCAGGCGCGCTGGCCGCCTTTGCCGCGCTCATCGCGGAAAACGGCCTGCGGCTGCGGCTGCATCTCAAGGCCGTCGTCTCCACCTCCGAGACGATGACGCCCGCGCAGCAATCGCAGATCGAGGCCGTCTTTCACGCGCCCGTCGTATATGAATACGGCGCGCGCGACGCGGGCATCCTCGCCTTCTCCTGCCCGTGCGGCACGCTCCATCTGACGCAGGAAAACGCCGTTTTTGAGATTCTCGATCCGCTCACGCACAAGCCCGTGCAGCCCGGCGAACGCGGGCTTCTCGCCGTGACCGACCTGTGCGGCCGCACGATGCCGCGGCTGCGGTATCTGCTCGGCGACACGGCGGGTTTTTCCGACGTCCGCTGTGCGTGCGGACGGACGCTCCCGGCGCTCACGCAGCCCGATGGCCGCGAGGAGGCGCTGTTCCTGCTGCCCGACGGCACGCTCGTCCACGGAAATTTCGTCTGCCAGCTTGCGCGGCAGTATACCTCCGTGCGCCAGTACCAGCTCCTGCAAACCGACCGGCACAACGCCGTTTTGCAGCTCGTGCAGGCGCGGCCCGATGCGTGCGAGCTGACCGCGCTCTATTCCGCCGTCGCCTCGGCGCTGCCGGGCATCCACATCCGCGTGAAGCTCGTCCGCCGCATCGAGCCGCTTCCCTCCGGGAAAACGCCCTACGCCCTGCGGCAGTTCCCGCTTCCCCGCAAATAACCGCCAAGACGCCCCGGCAGCCATTCTGCCGGGGCTCTTTTCGTGCACAAGTCGAAAACTGCCTGTAGCAATCTCCGCCCGACTCTGCTAAACTACTGAAAAAACGGGAAAGGAGGCGCAGCCGTGGGCTTTGTGCGATGCGCGGTCTATGCTGCGCTGCTTGGCGTTCTGAATTTCGTCCTCGGCCGCCTCGTGCCGAAACGCTGGTTCGACTACCGCATCCCGCCGTACCGCACGCGCCCGTGGGAAGACGGCGGCCGCGTCTACGAGCGGCTGTTTCATATCTCCGCGTGGCAGGCGCGCGTCCCGGACATGAGCCGCGTGTTTCCGAAGCTCATGCCGCCCAAAAAGCTCGTCCGCACGGACGAGGCCGCGCTTCTGACGATGCTCCGCGAGACGTGCGTGGCCGAGAGCTGCCACGTGCTGCTCATCGTGCTCGGCCTCGGCGTGCTGCCGCTGTGGCCGGGTATCGGCGGCGTGCTCTTTTACCTGATCTACGCCGTTTTCGGCAATCTCGTCTTTGTTCTCATCCAGCGCTACAACCGGCCGCGCCTTGCACGGCTGTATGAGCGGCTGCAACAACGAAAGGAAGCTGCGCCATGAACGTTCTCATCCTGAGCTGCAACACCGGCGGCGGGCATAATTCGTGCGCAAAGGCCATCGAGACGGAGCTTTCCGCGCGCGGCCACACGAGCGTGACCGACGACGCGCTGCGCTTCGTGTCCAGAGGTACCTCGCGCTTCGTCAGCAACTGGCACGTGCGCTTTTACCGCTATTTCCCGAAGCTCTATGACAAGGGCTACCGCTATGCCGAGACGCACCCGGCCTCGTTCAGTGATTCCTCCGCCGCGAGCCGCATCCTGCGCCGCGGCTGCAAGCGTCTGCGCAAACAGATCGCCGCGGGCGGCTATGACGCGGTCATCTGCGTCCACCTGTTCCCGGCGCTGATGCTCACCATGATCCAGAAGCAATCGCCGCTGCCCGTCAAAACGCTCTTCCTCGCCACGGATTACACGGCCAGTCCCTCCTGCGACCGGATGGATCTCGACGTCTGCGCCATTCCCGACGCTTCGCTCACCGATGTTTTCGTCCGCGCAGGCGTGCGCCGCGAGACGATCGTTCCCTGCGGCATTCCCGTGCGCCGCGCGCTCTATCCGTGTCTGGACAAGACCGAGGCCAAGTGCCGCGTCGGCATCGACCCCGCGCACCGCCATCTTCTCATCATGACCGGCAGCATGGGCTGCGGCCCGATGGAAACTGTGACGCAGCTGCTTGCAAATTTGCTTCCTTCGTCGTATGATGTGACTGTAGCGTGCAGCAGCAACGAAGCGCTCCTGCGCCGCATGACGCGAAAATTCGCAGGCCATCCGAACATCCACATCCGCGGCTATATCGACGACGTTTCCGTCATGATGGACAGCGCCGACCTTTTTCTCACCAAGCCCGGCGGCATCAGTACGACCGAGGCCATGGTCAAGGGTCTGCCGATGGTGCTTCTCAACGTTGTCGGCGGCTGTGAGACACCGAACCTGCGCTTTTTCGTCTCACACGGCGGCGCGGCCACGGCCGATTCACCTGCGGCCGTCGCGGAGCTCTGCCGCGCGCTGCTCTACGATGACGCACGGCGTCTTGCGATGCACGACGCGCTCGTGCGGATGCAAAAAAAGCCCGCGGCGGCGGCGATCTGCGACTGTCTGGAATGACGCGCCGCGTCCGCGGCATACTAACGATGCAGGAGGTATTGCAGCATGACGATCCTTACAAGCGACAATTTTGAACAGGAAGTATTACAGGCGAAGGGCCTTTGCGTGGCGGATTTCTGGGCCTCGTGGTGCGGGCCGTGCGCGATGCTCTCGCCGGTGGTGGACGAGCTGGCGGGCGAAATGCCGAACGTCAAATTCTGCAAGTGCAACGTCGACGACGAGCGTGAGCTGGCCATCGAGTACGGCGTCGAGTCCATCCCGACGCTGCTGTGCTTCAAAGACGGCGCGGTTGTCAGCCGTCTGGTCGGCTACCGCGACAAAGAGCGGCTGCAAAAGGAGCTGATGGCGCTGTGAAGGTCCGTCTGAACGAAGACGAAGCCGTTGTCGCGCGCATCAAAGAGGGCCTGAAGCGCACCGGCGGCTATTGCCCGTGCCGCCTCGCCCGCACAGAGGAAAACAAGTGTATGTGCCGCGAATTCCGTGAGCAGATCGCCGACCCCGACTTCGAGGGCTATTGCCATTGTATGCTCTATTACAAGGAAAAATAACAAAATGCCTTTCCGTGGGGTGTAAAACCTCTCTGGGAAGCCGTAGGGGCCGATGCAGTGGGGTTGGCCCGACCTCTCCGCCTCGCTGCGCTCGGCACCTCCCCTTACGAAGGGGAGGCTTTGGAATGCGCACCGTCCAGGCCTCCCCTTGTGAAGGGGATGTGGCCCGAAGGGCCGGAGAGGTCGAATATCAAAAAGGAACCACCCGCGGGTGGTTCCTTTTTTTGATATTCTCAGTTTACTTCGCCGCCGTTGCCGGTGTAGGCGTTCGCCCAACCCGTTTCGAGCAGCGCCCAGTCGCGCTGCGGCAGCACGCTCACGAGCATGACCAGCGCCAGCACCGCCGCCAACATCCGTTTCTTCATGGTTCATCTCTCCTTATCGTATCGTCAGAGTCTTTTCTTCTGCCCCTCGGGGCAGAAGAAAAGCGGGTTCCCGCTTTTTCACTGTAATGGTTCCCTGATTATACCATGGGAATTTCCGGTTTTCAACCCCAAAGGAGCCTTTTCTTACAAAAACCCCCGGTTCAGGATTGAACCGGGGGTTTTCCCTTATTTCGCCTCGCGCGCCTTTTGCAGCTCAAAGAGGATCTTCGCCACCGCTTCGCGCGTGATCGGCTGCTGCCAGCCGTAGTTGCCCGCGCTGTCGCCGGTGAACACGCCCGCCGCCTTGGCCCACTGCGCGGCCTCATACGCCCAGTCGGACGGCGTATCGCCCGTGCCCTCCAGCGATAAAAGCTCCTGCTTCGTCATCTCCATCACCTCCTGAACGCGCCGTTTGAACGCCAGCCACTGCCCTTCGTCCTGCACCCACATCGCCGGGCAGATCTTGCTCACCACGTCGTAGTGCCGCAGCACGTTTTCGATGGGGATCCCGTACCTGCGCATCAGCTTCCGCGTCAGAAGCGCCGCGTTTTCCACCACCGCGTCCTCCAGCCAGTATTTTCCGTCCGTATACCGGCAGCACATCTCGATGGAGATCGAGTTGCCGTTGCGGCAGCGCGGGTGCTTCTGCCGGTATACGCCCGCCGTCCCGACCGACCAGGCCGTGTCGCCGTCGTCGACGGACTGCACCCAGCCCTTCCGGTCGACGAAATAATGCGCCGACGCGCCGCGCGGCGACTTGAAATACTTGAGATTTCCCGCCGCCGAATCGTTGCGCCCGGCCGTGTAGTGCAGCACGATGAATTCGATCTTCTGCGAGCGCCCCTTCGTGTAGTTTTCCGGATGCGCCGTCGTCATGCCTTATGCGCGTCCTTGTCGGTCTTCTGCGCCTGCGTGCCGAAGTAGAACGCGATGACCGTCGTGTAGATCATCATAAAGTCCTGACTCACCGTGCCCTTCACCGCCTGATACGCAAACACCGCCGTCAGCGCCAGCGTCACGATCGACTTGACCGTCAGCAGATTTTCAATGCGCTTTAAAAATGCCTCCATGTCCCAGGCTCCTTTCATGTCACGATCTCCCATCCGTCAAGCTCGGCGCGGATGCGGTCAATGAACGAATTGCCGCCCAGCGCCTTATACGCCTTGTACTCGTAAAGAAAATTCTCATACTCGTACTGTCGGATGGTTTTCTCCTCTCTGTGCTTATAATATGCAGCCAGCATATCTGCGCGCAGCATACATTTCTGTCCCTCGCGGATCTCGCGCAGCCCGAGCAGCCGTTCGCGCAGCGGACGGATCGCAAGCGCGGCCAGCGCCAGGATCGTACTCAGTCCGCTGCACAACGTCACCGCCTGCAAAAACGCTGCGCGCATCACGCCGTCTCCCCGAGCTGCCGCAAAAGCTCCGCCAGCTCCGGCAGGAGCCGTTCCAGCGTCGCCTTCGCCGCCGTGCCGAGCGCCGCATACGCCTGCGCCAGCTTTCGCAGCAGCGGCAAAAGCGCCTGCACGCGCTGTTCGATGGCCGCAAGCAGTTCCTTTTCCAGCCTCGTCATCCCATCGCCTCCTGTAACAGCGCCAGCGCCGTCTCCATCTGTGTTCGTTTGCCCATTTTTACTGTGACGGTGCCGTCGCGGTGGTCGGTGATGTCGCCCGCGACGGTGTAATCACTGCAATCGAAGTGCCGCGCCGCGCCGTCCGTGCGGTCTTCATAGCTCCACGCGATGCCGTCCGTAAAGATTGCCGCCGCCTGTGCGTGACTCATCGTCAGCGTGATGGAGCGGCTCGCGCGCCCGTCCCACGCGCGGTTGATCTCCTTGCCCGTGATCTGCGCTTCAAATTCCGCGCCGTTTATCTGTAAGATCATCGCCCGCACCTCAGCTTTCCAGCGCCGCGATCGTTCCGACGTAATATGCCCCGACGGCAGTCTCGAACGTGATCTGCACATTCTTGGACGGTATGAATGCATAGGTTTTTTTGTAGTATGGGATTTGTTCGCCGCCTGTGCCTGGATACATCTCGGTCGTTACCCCTTCGTATGTCAACGTTCCAAGCGACGTATCGGCCAAGTTCACGACCGTAGCATTCATATAGCTATCTATCCCGCTGACCATGATCTTAAGCTCGTCTTCTCCCAGCGTATAGTCGAACGTTCTGACTGATTCTGTCCTAGATGCATAGTATGCTGTTCCGTTGAACTCCACATAATGTTTTTTCAGGTGCTTTGAACTTGTATCTGTATCTTCATATTTGACCGTAAACGTGAACGGGATCGTCACCGGATAGTTGAAGTCTACCACGCACGTCGTTGAAGATGTCCCGCCGCTCGGCGACGTCGCCGTGACCGTCCATGTTCCCGCCTCCGGGACAGTCAGCGTACACACGCCATTACTGCCTGCCGTTCCGGACACGGATTCCGTTCCTTTTGTCGCCGTCACCGCCGCGTTCGCGACCGCAGTCACAACGATTTTCATCTCAGGCGCGCCCTCGATGGCCTGCACCGCCGAGACGAACCCTTCCGGGAACGCAAGCTGCGCGTCCGTGCCGCCCTTCGTGCGGATGGCGTTTGCCACCGTCGTCAGATCGGCGTTCAGCTGCGTGGAATCAACTGCTTTATCCATTGCCATCAGTAGCTCCCTCCCGTCCATTCGGGCAGCGCCGCAAGCACGTCCTGCACGAGCTCCGCCTTATCCGCCGCCGTGAAATAATCCGTTCCCTTGACGGGCGTCGCGCCTGCGGGACCCTGCGCGCCGGTCTCGCCCTGCGGGCCTTTTTCGCCCTGCGGGCCCTGCGGCCCGGTGGACCCGGTCTCGCCCTTGTCGCCCTTTGCGCCGGGGTCGCCCTTGTCGCCTTTTTCTCCCGGAGAACCGGCTGCGCCGCGCGAGGGCTTGCCGGTGTCCGTTGTTCCAAGGAACCAGTTGCCGTTGTCGCCGATCGTCGGCGTCACGCCGTCGGCGCCCTTTGCGCCGGGGGCGCCCTTGTCGCCCTTCTCACCTTGCGAACCGGCTGCGCCGCGCGAGGGCTTGCCGGTGTCGGCCGTGCCGAGGAAC